>CBRGMJ010000362.1:0-2725 GCA_967797525.1 uncultured bacterium
GGCGACGCCGTTGGTAACATCCGTCGCCTCGTGGATGCCTGCCGCACGGCGGGTTTGCTCGTCGTTCACGTTCGCACGGCATCGCACACGCCTGATGGGCGGGACCTCGCCCCGAAGTTCCGCGGCTACCGTCTCTTGCCGGTGCCCGGGAGTCGCGAGGCAGACATCGTCGATGACGTGGCGCCACAGGCGGGGGACATCGTGCTTGGCAAACCGGCCTCCGGCGTCTGCACGGGCACCGGGTTGGACGAGCTGCTGCGGAATGCCGGTGTTGAAACGGTGGTTCTGGCCGGTATTTCATTTGACGGCGCGGTCGAGGGATCGGTCCGCAGCCTGACGGATCGGGGCTATGGGCTCGTCCTCGTCCCCGATGCGTGCGCAACCTTCGACGAGCGCCTGCAAAAGGGCCTCTGGGGGATGCAAACCGGTATTGTCAACGTCATGTCGACCGAAGATCTCTCGCGACGAATCTGTGCAGCGCGCCCCGCGCAGGTCGGGCGGACCGGCCGGTAGGCCAGACGGCGAGGACCGGCGATACGACCGCGCGTCCCGTTCAAGAACCTCACCAATCCCGTCCCACCCGTTCCCCTCGGGGACGGGCAAGCGGCGCTGATCGTACTGGACGTCCATCGCTTTACGGCGTCGCGTGACGGTGGGTACGCGCGTCTGGCCCGCGAGCGCGGGATCGTGCGAGAGCTGGACGAGTACTACGATCAGGTGGATCAGGTGCTGCCCAACCTGGGGCGCCTGGTCGGTGGCTGCCGGGCCCACGGGCTCCCGGTGATCTTTACGCGGTTGGTGGCTCGCGGGCCCCGCGATGTGACGCCGCAGGCGATCACCACGGGCTTCTGGGCCCCGGCGGGCTCGGACGATGCCGAGTTCCTTCCTGAGCTCGGGCCTGAGACCGGCGACGTCGTGATCGACAAGACGTCCACCGGGGCGTTCACCGGTGCAGACCTCCACCGCCTTCTGCAGGAACGCCGGCTTCACGCTCTCGTTGTGGCCGGGGTGCTCGCCAATGGGACCGTCGAGCAAACCGCTCGGGACGCCGCGGACCTTGGCTACGGCGTGATTGTTGTCTCGGATGCCTGCGCGGCGGAGACGTGGGCCATTCACGGCTTCGTCATGACGACCGTGGTTGGTGGTCTGATCCGCACTCGAAGCACGACGGCCGTGCTCGAGATGCTGGACGGACGGCGAACGTAGCGATGGCCCACATCCAGACCGTGACCGGCTCGATCCTCCCAGAGGCGCTGGGGATTACCTACACACACGAGCACATCCTGTGCGACCAGCGTCGATGTCGCGCCGATGGGTTGCGCGCGCGGGGAAGCGACGGCGGGCTGATGATCCTTGACGACCCTGCCCTGATGATTCGCGAGCTGTCGGAGCTCAAGGGTCTGGGGGCCGACGCCATGGTCGAAGTCACGATGCAGGCGTGGGGACGCGATGTCGCCGGGTTGCGGCGCATCGCCGAGGCGACCGGGCTGCGAATTATCGCGACGTCGGGCTTCTACGTTGAGCAGTGCCACCCGGCGTTCGTCGCAACGCAGGCGATCGACCAGCTCGCCGAGGGGCTCATCCGCGAGTTGACGGAAGGAGTCGACGACACGGGAATCCGGACGGGGCTGCTCAAGGCGGCAACCAGCCGGCCCGCCATTGAGGGGCCGGAGGCCAAGTGCGCCCGCGCGGTCGCCAGGGCCCAGCGCGCGACAGGCGCCGCGATCACGACACACACGTCCGCCTCAGCCCGATTTGAGATCGCCG
The DNA here is from genome assembly GCA_967797525.1 of uncultured bacterium. Classification (GTDB taxonomy): domain Bacteria; phylum Sysuimicrobiota; class Sysuimicrobiia; order Sysuimicrobiales; family Humicultoraceae; genus JBGPNN01. The sequence goes on from CBRGMJ010000362.1 coordinate 1,768, forward strand.
GGGGCAATGGTGGGATGGCATTCCTGGGTCTGTTCGAGGCCGAGGGTGTCGATCCACGCCGCGTCATTATCGGTCATACGGACGAGAACGCGGACATACGGAATCTGGTGGCACTGTGCCGCCGGGGCGCATTCGTGCAGTTCGACGTGATCGGCAAGTCGCATTGGATGCTCGATGAGACGCGGGCGGATCTGGCGGCCGACCTCGTCGAACGCGGGTTTGAGGACCACCTCTTGTTGTCAACGGACCGCAATAGGACATTCGAGCTGCGGGTGAACGGTGGCACGGGGTACGCGCACATGCTGACGGTCTTCATACCGATGGTGCGCGCACGGGGTGTCTCCGAAGCGGTGATCCACAAGCTGCTGGTGGAAAATCCGCGGCGCGCACTGGCGTTCGGGTGATGGCAGGAGATGGCCGCCGTCGCCAGAGAACTAGGCGTCGACGCCGGATGAAAGCGTTTACGGTGGGGTGGGCGCGATGTCGATCTGGGATGACGTGATTCCGCCGGACGAACGGGCCCTCTACGACCGCGGCGGCTGGGGCGGCGTGGCGGGGTTCGGCCAACGGCCCGCGCTGCTGATCGTGGACATGTACACGGCGTTCGTTGATCCTGCATACCCGTTCTCAAGTCCCGACGCCCCGCAGGCTGTCGCCCAGATCCAGCGGCTGCTCGATCAGGCCCGCTCGAGCGGTATGCCCGTCTTCTTTTCTCGCGCACAGCGCGCGCGGACCGCATCGGAGCGAGGGCGATGGAAGGCCGCGGACATGCAGTATCCGATCATGGCCAATCCCGAAGCGTATCAGATCGTGGCCGATCTAGCGCCGCTGCCGGCCGAGATCGTGGTCGTCAAAACCGCGCCCAGCGCCTTTCACGGGACGAACTTGATCAGCCATCTCGTGTTCCACAACATCGACACGGTGATCGTCACCGGAACCGTCACCAGCGGGTGCGTCC
>CBRGMJ010000363.1:0-2721 GCA_967797525.1 uncultured bacterium
AACTGGAACGTGTGGAACTCGACCGAATAGCCGTACTGGCGGAACTGGGCGGCCATGTACTCGGCGGCCTGCCGGTCGGCAGGCGTCCCGGCGACTCGCGGGCCGATCACCCCGGCGAGATGCTGGACATGGTTGAAGGCCGACGCGCCGGATGGGGCGGTCTGCGCCGAACCGGGCGCGGCGGCGGTCAGAGCGAGGACCAGCGCGAGCAGGAGCGAGGCAGCGTGACGTCCTGCGTAGTGCACGGGACACCTCCTCAAATCGGCGCCCAAGCCTACTGTGGCCGCGCGACGTGCACCACCCGGCCCCCTGTTGCGCGCACCAGGTCGTGTGGTGCGATCGGGAAGATCGCCGTCGGTGTGCCCGCGGCCGCGTACACGATATCGTACGTCAACAGGTCCTCATCGATAAACGTCTCCAGCGATACAGTATGCCCAACTGGGGGGACCCCGCCGATCGCAAACCCTGTCGTCTCACGCACCCGGTCGGCATCCGCGCGGTCGATGCGCGCGCTCGCTGCGGCGCGCGCCAGTCTGCCCGTATCCACGCGATTGCGGCCCGAGGTCAGCACGAGAATCGGTCTCCCATCCGCCAGAAACACAAGCGATTTGACGATTTGCCCTAGTGTCGTGCCGATGGCCCGGGCCGCATCATGCGCGGTCCGGGTCCCCTCGGGGAACTCAACGATCTCCACGGCTATCCCAGACGCCGCCAGCGCGTCCCGGACCTTCTCAGTGGCCGCACTCATGCCCACCGTGTTCATCGTCGAGCGGATCGCATCCTCTTGTCGCGCCCCTCGTGCGGCGAGTATCCTGACTATGGTTGAACGCAATGTCGATCCTATATAGTGTTCCCTCGCGTGTGGCCGCCCGTCTCCTGTCTATTACGACTTCGCTCGTTCTCCTGTTCGCCTCCGCAGCCTCGGCCCACGCCGTCCTCCAAGTCTCGACCCCCGCCCACGGCAGCGTGCTGAGGACCTCGCCCGACCGCATGGAGCTGCAGTTTAATGAAGCGGTCGACTCGCGGATCAGCACGGTCGCCCTGGTTCGTGACGGCGCGCGGATTCCGCTGCAACCCATCTCGAGCGAGGGGCGCAAGGTCGTCTATACCGTACCGTCGCTGGAGGCCGGTCTCTACATCGTCGACTGGCGCGTCATTTCTGCTGTAGACGGTCACCTGACAAGAGGATCGTTTGCGTTCGGCGTGGGCGCGGTGACCGTCCCGGTCGGCACGACCACCACCGTGGCGACGCCGGCGTGGCCGGACGTGCTGGCCAGGTGGCTGGGTCTGGTCGGCGTGCTGCTGCTGACCGGCGGCATCGTGGCCTTCCTGTGGCTACCGAGCCCGGCGGCCGCGACACGCGAGCTCCGGGCGCACCTGTACCAGGTAGCGCAGATCGCCACCCTGATGATCACTATCTCGGGAGTCTACAGGGTGGTGAACGACGCGGTGGCCATCGCCGGAACGCCGTCGCTCGTTGGCGCGCTCGGCGAGCCGCTGCTGCGCGTGCTCTCGGTGTCGCACGACGGGCACGACCTGATCTTCAGGCTGACCGGCGCAATCTTCTTACTGATCCAGCTCAAGCCGAAGCGACCGCTCGAACGCGATGGGTTGATCGCCATTCTCAGCGTGTTGCTGATCGGGCCCGTGCTCACGACGCACGGACTGAACCTGGGGGCCGTCGGCAGCCTGGTCAGCCTCGTCCACATCGTCTCGGCGAGCGTGTGGGTGGGCGGGCTCGCGTTCTTTGGAGCGCTTTACCTTCCGGTCATCCACCGCGTGGCGCCGGAGGTCGTCAGGAACGGCGCGCTGCGATTCTCCCGGCTCGCACTCGTCACCGTCATTACCCTGGTGGCGACGGGTGTGACGCAGGCGTATTTCTACCTGGGCACGCCGGCGGCGCTGCTGGGACCCGTCTATGGTCGCACCCTGCTGGTCAAGCTCATTCTCCTGGCGCCGCTGCTGCTGACGGCGGCGGTGAATCGGTGGCGTATCGTGCCACGGCTGGCCGGCGCGTCTCGCATGTGGGCGCCGCTGATGCTGTTGGTCCGGGTCGAGACGGCCCTCGCGATGACCGTGGTGTTGGTCGCGGCCGCGGTCGCCATCTCGCAGCCCGCGACCGGGGCAGAGTCGGCCGGCGGCCAGCCGCCTCAAGGCACCGGCGAATCCAGACTCCACATGGGCGGCACGGTCGCTGACTTTAACCTCGAGATCGTCTTGTCACCGGCGAAGCAGGGCGCCAACAAAGTCGATTTGAGCGCGACGGTGGGACCAGACAAGAAGCCGCTGACCGGGGAGATACGCTTTATCCTCCGGTTGGGATCACTGACCAGCGATCTGCCGCAACAGGTCACACAACTCACGGGTCGGGACGGCAACGCCAGCGGCGACGGCCCGTTCATTGGGGCTGCGGGCTGGTGGGATCTCGACATCACCGTGAGGCGGCGAGGCGCGGTCGATGTGTCGCTCACGTTGCCCGTGCTCGTCGGGAAACCCGAGGGCGGCCCGAATGACCCACAGGCGTTGACGCTTCTCAAGCGTGCCGAGCAGCAGGTGGCGAAGGTCAGCGCGTGGCGGGAAGTCGAGCACTATTCGGCAGGCGATGGCTATGTAGTGACCCGCGAGTATGTGTTCGCCCCGCCCGATCGTTTTTCGTACCGCACGAGCGACGGCGATGAAGGTCGCGTCCTGGGGAGGAAGTCCTACACGCGCAAGAGGGGA
>CBRGMJ010000364.1:0-2717 GCA_967797525.1 uncultured bacterium
CCACGCCGCGCATCGCGTCAACCAACGGGCTCAGCGGCAGATACGCGATGACCGGCTGGATCGACTGGGGCATGAACTCCCGCGGCCAAAACGTCCCAGACAGAAACATCATCGGGAAGTTCACCAGACTGCCCAACAGGTTCGCGGATTCGCTGGTCTTCGACACCGTCGAAATCGCAAACCCCACACCAAAGAAGGTGACCGCGCCGACCGTTGCCAGCATCACCAGATCCAGGAGGCTGCCCCGTATGTGCGCGCCAAAGACGACGGTCGCGATGGAGAAGATGACGGCCACCTGAAAGAGCTGGACCAGGCTAAACCGCGCTACGAGCCCGCCCAGAAACGCCAGCGGCCACACTGGGGTCGCCATCACGCGCTTGAGCACGAGCCGCTCCCGCATTTGGGCCACAACCGTCGAGACGCCCATGAGACCGGTCTGCGCAATCGTCATGGCCAGAATCCCAGGCAGCAGAAAGTCGAAGGAGGTGACCCGTGCCCCGGCGACGGTCGACTCGGTCACGCGGAGCAGCCCGGTTGCGCCGGCGAGCTTGAGATTGGCCTCGGCCACGAACCGCTCGAGGATCAACAACGCGGTGCGGCTGTTCTGCTCGCGACTCGAATCGATGAAGGCCTCCAACGTCGCCCCGCCGCAGGGATGACGACAACGATCGCCCGGTTGCCCCGGCGTAGTTGGGCCAGCGCCAGATCCCTCGATTCCTCAACGATCCTCAACACCCGCACCTGTCGCAGTCCCTCGATGAGCGGTCTCGCCACCGCGCTGTTGCCCTCATCCACCACCGCCATCGTGAAGAGAAGGGTATCGGTCCGGCCGAACGCCAGACCGATCAGCGTCATCAGTATCAACGGAAACAACACGCCGAAGAAGACGGCCGACCGATTCCGCAGGTACATCTTGAAACTCGTTCCAACCATTGCCCTGAACGCTCTCATTCCCGCAGCCTCCGGCCTGTCAGTGTGAGAAACACGTCTTCCAACGTCGGCTCCGCGAGGCGCAGACTCTGGTACGCCAACCGGCCGGCCTGCCGGAACTCGACCAGAGCGTGCAGGGTACCCAATGGATCGCGAGTGTGCAGAAGGACATCACCGTTCACGCGGCCGATGGATTCGACCCCAACGAGGCCTCGGAGATCGACGTCTGAGCCCTCCATCCCGACCGAGACGGTGGTGGTCCCGGCGTGTTGCGCGATCAAGGCACGCGGGGTCCCCAGTTCGATGACCTGGCCGTGATCCATGATCGCCACCCGATCGCACAGGCGCTGCGCTTCTTCCATATAGTGGGTGGTGAGCACGATCGTGCGGCCGTCCGCACGGATACGCTCGATGATCTCCCAGAGATGCCGCCGAGCCTGTGGATCCAACCCGGTCGTAGGCTCGTCGAGGAAGATCACCCGCGGGTCGTTGATTAGCGCAAGCGCCAAGCTGAGTCGCTGCCGCTGACCGCCTGAGAGGGTGTCGACCAGCGTGCGCCGCCGATCGAACAGGTCCAGCATGGCCAGCACGTGCCGGGTCGGGAGTTGGCGCCGGTGAAACGCCCCAAAGAGGTCCACCGTCTCCTCGACCGTGAGCCGGTCGAAGAACCCCGCCTCCTGCAACTGCACGCCGATGAGCGCCTTCACCCCGTTGGGGTCGAGGCGGACATCGATCCCGGCGACGACCGCGGTTCCCGAATCCGCGGTGCGCAGGCCCTCGATGATCTCCAGTGTCGTCGTCTTGCCGGCCCCGTTTGGGCCCAGAATCCCGAAAATCTCACCCTGGCGCACGGCAAACGACACGCCGCGAACGGCCTCGACCTCCCCGTACCGCTTTCTGAGATTGTCCACCTGCACCATCGCGTCCATTGAGCGCACCCTCCTGGCCACTCTTGCTGCGATCATGCTAGGCGTCCGGCATGGGCTCATCTACTGTCCGGGGTCATGACTTTGGGCCGCCGTCATATGACCCGGGTCACGGTCTAAGGAGGAGTGATCCGCGGGTACGTCATAGGTAACGTGTATGATAGGTCACGTGGAGGGATCGGCCATGATGCGCGTGATACGGCTGTGTCTGTACCTGATGATCGCTGCGGCGCTGCTGGCACCCGTCCACGTCGGCGCCCAGACGGCCCAGATGACCCTCCCGGGTGAGTACGCGAACCCGCAGTGCGGGTTCGCGTATCGGTACCCGCCGGGGTGGGACGCCGGACTACTCGACGGCTACTTCCTCACCGTCGCTCCCGAAGTGCAGGCCGTTGGAATCGTCGCGGGGATTCGCAACCTGGCCGCCTCGCCGCTCTCCCCGCAATCCGCAGCATCGGCCGCGGCTGGGGCCTTTTGTCTGGACTGCATGCGCGACCCGGCAGACAAGCTGGTCTGGGTGGACCGCTTCACGGAAGGGTCGATGACGGTCAGCGAGATCGTCTACAAGGAAACGCGACGGCAGTTCCTCTCGTTCCTCCAGGGACGCACGTTCGAGGAAACACCCGGGTATACGCTGTGGTTCTTCTTGTTTGAAGATGGAACGGCCCGCGGCATCGGGCCCGCGCAATGGACCACCGGGCAGATGGCCTTCTGGGTCCGTGAGGATCTGTTCCGCCAGTTCGAGCCCTGGATCCACGCGATCGTCCGGAGCCTCAAGTTCACCGCGGCGCAGCAGGAGTGCTGGCGCTAGGCGCCGGGACGGCGCCCGGCGTCGGGACGGCGCCCGGCGCTGCGCCCTGA
>CBRGMJ010000365.1:0-2714 GCA_967797525.1 uncultured bacterium
GGCGCCTGACCGCGAGTGATCATGGGGTTAAGACGGTCTGTGGTGACTTGTCCGCGCTGTTTCGATGCGGAATAGTGCCCCTACGTGGCGCGACTTCCGATCGGCACCGCCATCCTCGGGCGGTACGTCCTGATCAGCGCCATCGGCCAGGGCGGCGTCTCGACGGTCTACTCGGCCGTCGATGCCCGCTGTGGCCGCAAGCTCGCCGTGAAGGTCATGGCTCCGACGCGGGCGGACAACCCGCACGCCCGCGACGACGCCCGGCGTGAGGCGCTGATCACCGACCGGCTGCGGCACCCCAGCGTCCCGCGCGTCTTCGAGTACGGCGAGGCGCCCCTGCCGGACGGCACGGTGGTGCCCTACGTGGTGCTGGAACTCGTCGAGGGCGTCTCGCTGCTGGACAGGCTGGCCGTCGGTGCGCTGTATTGGCCGGTGGCGGTCCAGATCGCGGCAGGCGTCGCCGACGTGCTCGCCGTGGCTCACCGGCGTGGTGTCGTGCACCGGGACCTGGCGTCGCGCAACATCATGATCACTCAGAACGGCATCAAGATCATCGACTTCGGGATGGCCACAGCGGCCCTGCGCACCAGCGAGACTGGGGCCCACCCGATCGTGGTCCGCCCCCGGGCCCGGCGGGACCGCGCGCCGTCGCACCCGAAGACCGCTTTCGCCAGCCCCGCCGACGACGTCTACACGCTCGGCGTCCTGCTGTACGAGATGGTCACCGGTGTCTCGCCGTACCCGCCCGGCATCGCCGCCACGATCCTGGTCGCGGGGCGGTTCGGCCACCTCGCGCCGACGCCGGTGCTGACCGTTCCGGGCCTGCCGCCAGCTGTTCGTGACCTGATCCGCGCCTGCATGGCCAAACGCGCCGCGGACCGTCCCACCAGCGCGGAGGTGGCGCTGACGCTCTGGGGCATCCTCGACGACCCGGGCTCGCGGGCTGATCTTGTGGAAACGGCGGCCGAGGCCGCCGCCGTCCAGCCCGAATGATGCTGCGCCGGCGTCAGCGGGGGTGACCGGCCAGGTCGCGGACCGCCTCGATCAGGTCGGGGCGGGCGCGCAGCAGGTCGTCGAGGCGGACCCGCCACCGGCCCAACTCGACGTCGGCGATGTGCCGGTCGCCTCCGGTCCCGGGCCACCCGGTCAGGATGCGCTCGCGGGTCGCGGCTAGTGCGGCATAACACTCGGCGCCGATGCGGCTGGCCACCTCGCCGGCGAACGCCTCGTAGTCGCGGCTGCCGGCCGCCCGGACGAACGCCCGTGCACCGTCCCACGCCACGCGCGGTTGATGAATGACCGACTGCGTCATGACTTCCCCTCCGCGTCTGGTTGATCACCAGGCTGGTTGATCACCAAGCGCAGCGAGGTTGCCGGACGGCTCGGTGACCTGTGCAATCATCGTGCCGCATCGATTGTGATGATCGCCATAGGTATTTGTTGCCGCTTCCAACATTTACCAGCCGTCGGGCGTGCACGGCCGGCTGTCGGCGCCGACCGGCTCTGCCTGCAACGTCGCGTGGTCGATGTCGAAGTCCTCGTGCAAGGCCGCCCGCGCGCCGGCCAGGACCGCGCCGAGTTCGGCCGCGGGCTCGAGGCTCAGGTGCGCCGACGCCACATCCATGCCCGAGGTGAGCGTCCAGACGTGCAGGTCGTGCACGTCGCAGACGCCGGGGACCCGGGCCAGCCGGTCGCGCACCTCGGCCACATCAAGCCGCTCAGGCGCGGCCTGGACCAGGATCCGGACCGCCGACCGGCCCAGTGCGAAGGTGCGCGGGAGGATCATCAGCGCCACGATCACGGCCACGATCGGGTCCGCGTACGACCAGCCGGTCACGCCGATGATCACGGCCGCGACGATCACGCCGGCCGAGCCGAGCAGGTCGCCGACCACCTCGAGGTAGGCCCCACGCACGTTGATGCTCTCCCGGGCGCCCGACCGCAGCAGCAGGAACGCCACGATGTTGATCACCAGGCCGCCGGCCGCCACGATGAGCATCGAACCCGCGGGCACCTCCGGTGGGTCGGTGAACCGGCGGATGGCCTCGATCAGCACGTAGCCGGCAACGCCGGTCAGCAGCACGGCGTTGGCCAGCGCGGCGAGCACCTCCAGGCGGTAAAGCCCGAATGTGCGCTGCGAGTCGGTAGCCGCCCGGCCGGCGGCATAGATCGCGGCGAGCGCCATCGCGATGCCCAGCACGTCAGTGAACATGTGCCCGGCGTCCGAGAGCAGCGCCAGCGAGCCGGTGGTCAGCGCGGCGACGGCCTCGACCAGCATGAACGCCGCGAGCAGGCCGGCGGCCCACCAGAGGCGGCCGCGATGCCGCTCACCTGCCCGCATCGCCTGGCCTCCGTGGTCGTGCCCGGCTCCCATGTGCACAACCTTCCGTCGCGGCCCGTCGCCCCGACCAATGTATGTTCACATCGCTATATATGCAACCCGCAGCACACCTTGCCACCACGTCGGCGCGCTGCCTCTCGACGTCTGCTCTGCCTCGGAGATCTTGGTCGAAATCCGCCCTCCTGATACATCCGCAGGACTTTGCCGATAGACCGGTGCTGCGACCGCTGTCTGCTGCCGGGCGGACCTGCCGGGCTCCGAAGGGTCGTTTTATCCGATACGGCAGAGTCGCTGGAAGATCTTGGACGCATCACGCCCCTCGAGTTTCGCGGTTTTCCGCCGGCGCTGTGGCAGGCCAGGGCCGACGTAAGAA
>CBRGMJ010000366.1:0-2698 GCA_967797525.1 uncultured bacterium
AAACAGCCGTTGTTCGGGATACGACAATCGACGTCGCTCGCAAGTTCCTTGAAGATATTCGCCAGCGAGGCCGGCGCCGGCACACCGGGCTTCACCGAAAACGCGAGGCCGTGCGCCTGTCCCTCGCCGGGGTAGGGATCCTGACCGAGGACAACGACGCTGACGCGCTCGTACGGCGTGAGCCGAAACGCGGTTTGCACTTCTCGCTCGGGCGGATAGACGATGTGGCGCCTGCGCTCTTCAGCCAGGAACTGCCGGAGCTCTTGAAAGTAGGCCTGCGAGACCTCAGACGCCATCAAGTGCTTCCAGCCCGCGCGAACCGGTGACGTCACAGGGGCTTTTCGAGAAACCACATCTTCGATGTGCCGCCGGCTTCGATATTCCGGAACCCGACGTGCTGGTACAACCGCTGCGCCCGAAGGTTGCCCGCCAGGACCTCGAGCGTGATCTTGCAGCATCCTCGCTGGCGGGCCACGGACTCAACGCGTTCCAACAGCCTCCGGCCCACTCCGGTGCTGCGCGAGTCTGGAACGACGGCGAGGTCGTGGACGTTGATGAGCGGCTTCGCCGCAAACGTCGAAAACCCAACGAAGCAGACCGCGATCCCCACCGGTCTGGTGCCACGGAATGCCAGAAAGATCAGGGACGTGGGGTGCTCCCGCAATCCGCCGATCAGCTCCGCACGGACCGCGGCCGGCAGATCATCGCCCCGCCCCATCGGGTCGCGCGCGTACGCGTTCACCATCTCGAGCACCGCGTGCTGGTGCGTCGCGTCGTCGAGATCGGCCTGGACGATCGTCACCTCACTCATGGGGATGCTCCTCCGGATGAACCGCCGCAGCGGGTCGCCCCATCGCATCCTGTCGTCGCCGGCTCGCCCTGAGGACCGACGGGCGCGGGCGCGGCACGTACAGCAGCGCCGACGCCGCCATGACCGCGGCGCTGGCAATGAATGATACGGTAAACCCCGATGACTCTACCAACACGCCCAGCAGGATCGGTCCGAGGATGATCCCGATGCGGCTCACCAGCATCCGCGTGCCCATAGCCACGCCTGCGGCGTCGGCCGAGAACCCCGCCACCACGGCCGCCGCAATCAGAGTCGAGTACAGCCCGCCCGCGAACCCAAAGATCAAGATCGCCAGCCCCATGCCGAGCTGCGACACGACCAGAGGCATGGCGACGATGGAGACGGCCACCCCGATCAGACCGATGATCAGCGCGCGGCCGCGCGTGAGCCTGCGCGTCATCCAGGGGATGACGGGCCGCACCAACGCATTTGAGACGGCCCGCAGGCCGAAGTAAAAAGCGATCGTCTCCGTGCCCTGGCCCCGGGCGTGGAGCAGCAACGGGAAGAACGAGTTCCAAAACGCCATGATCATCTCGCCGGTCAGCGTCACCAGCAGCGCGGCGCGGGTCACCGGGTTGTCGCGAAACGCCGAGACAATCATCGAAGCAGCCGGCGGGCCCGCGACCACGGCATGGCGGTCGGGCGCGCGGCGCGCAGAAGGGAACGAGGCCACCATCGCCATGGCGCTGAGCGCGGCCGCACCCAGGAAGGCCGCGCCGTAGTTATTTTCCCGCACCAGGAACGCGCCGAGAGCGGGCCCAACGATTAGCGACAGGGAACTGTAGAAGAAGTACAGACCCATGGCGCGCATCATCGTCGCCGGCGTGGCCGCCAGTATGGTCTCGACCTGCGTGCCGATGGAGACGACGATTTGCGCGATCCCGATGACCACCAGACCTACCGTGAGGGTCGCCAGCCCGCTGCCGGCCACGATCAGCAAGGGTCCCAGGGCCCCGAGTAGGCACCCGATGAACATCAGGCGGCCCGAGCCCCACCGTTCGGCGACGACCCCAGCGGGGACGCTCAAGAGCAGCGCGAAGATATGGTAACCGCCGAGGATGACGCCGACGGTTGCGGGGCCGGCTCCCAGACCTGTGGCGTAGAGCGCGAGAAACGGCGAGACGGCCTGCCAGCCGGCCCAATAGAGAAAGCCGACCGCGTTTGCCACCCAGGGCGTTCCTCGATTCGTCGTCATGGACAGAGTCTGTCGACCGCGAAGCGGAAGTACCATTCACGCACGCCCGGATCCCCGTAGTGAAACTCGCTGATCAGGCTCAACCTGGCCTGCGCGCCGCCGAAAATGCCCGCCAGCACCCGGGGGGCGTCGGGCACCCCCGCCACGGCCGGCGTCACAGTAAGAAACAGCTCGTCGACGAACCCGGCGTCCACCAGACGGCGGTTGAGCCCCGGCCCGCCTTCCGCGAGCAAGCGCGCAACGCCGCGTTTCGCCAGCAGCGCCAGGGCGGCATTCATGTCAACCTCCCCCGACGATCCCGCAGGCACGAGGCAGACTTCGGCGCCGGCGCGCTCAACCCGGCGGCGCCGGTCTTCCGGCGTCCCATCCGCGGCAAGCACGAGGGATGCGAAATCCCGGCGTGTGAAGAATCGCTTGGCGAGCACCGCATCGGAAAAAGCGGCGTCGCGCGTGATGATGACCCCCATCGGGTTCGGCGGTCGGCCGCCGGCGAGGCGCTGTGTTTGGAGATGGCGATGCGTCGTCGGGATGACATCGTTCTGCCGTAACGTGCCCGCGCCGCTCAGGATCGCGTCGGCCCACCCGCGCAGCGTGCGGAGCAGGTAGTGGTCGACCTCCGACCCAATCGTCCAGGCGGTGCCACCGATCGCGAC
>CBRGMJ010000367.1:0-2695 GCA_967797525.1 uncultured bacterium
CCAGGACGACGTGAACACGTAGAGCTGCCCCTCGCTGAGCATGCCCCCCCACGACGGCACGGAGGGCGGGATCCCCAACCCCAAGAACGACAGCGACGCTTCGGCAATGATGACGCCGGCCACCGAGAAGCTGGCGATGACGATCACCGGCGCCATGGCATTGGGCAGGATGTGCCGCACCAGGATGCGCGGCGTCGACGCGCCGATCGTCCGCGCCGCTTCGACGAACTCGGTCTCGCGCAACCCGAGCACCTGCGCGCGGGTCAGCCGGCAGTACTGCGCCCAGCCCGTCAGACCGAGCACCAGGATGACCTTGCTCAACCCCGGCCCGAGCACGGCCAGGATGGCAATGGCCAACAAAATGAAGGGAAACGCCAGCTCGAAGTCGGCCAGCCGCATGATCACATCGTCGACGAGCCCGCCGTAGTAGCCGGCGACCAGTCCCAGGGTGACGCCGACGACGCCCGAGACCGCCACGGCCGAGACACCGACCAACAGGGATACCCGCGCGCCGTACGCCAGACGGCTCAGCACGTCGCGTCCCAGTTGATCGGTGCCGAGCACGTGCTCGGCGCTCCCGCCGGCCGCCCACACAGGCGGCAGGAGGCGATTCTTGATGTCGAGTCCCGCCGGGCTCTGGTGGGTGATCAGCGGCGCCCCTACCGCGATCACCACGACCAGCGTGATGATGCCGGCGCCGAGGAGCGCGCCGGCGGCGCGGGCGCCGGTGATCGGGCCGAGGCGCAGACGGTGCCGCTGGGAGAGCGCCGATGCCGCGGCCACCCGTCGTCTCTACTGGTACCGGATTCTCGGGTTCAACGTCGCGTAGAGCAGGTCGACCAGCAGGTTCACGCCCACGAAGGTCACGGCCAGCATCGTCACGCCGGCCTGTACCACCGGAAAGTCCTTGTTGCCGATGGCCTGGATCAACGCGCGGCCCACGCCGGGCCAGGCGAAGATCGTCTCAACGATCACCGATCCACCGAGCAAGAAGCCCAGTTGCAACCCGATCACCGTCACGACGGGGATCAACGCGTTGCGCAGCGCATGCCGGTAGACGACGCCCAGCTCGGGGACCCCCTTCGCGCGGGCGGTGCGGACGTACTCCTGGTGCATCACTTCGAGCACGGACGAACGGGTCAGCCGTGCGTTGCGCGCCAGTGGAAACGCCGCGAGCGTGATGCCGGGGAGCACCAGGTGGAGCCACGTCCCGCGGCCCGAAATCGGCAGCAGGTGCAGGTAGACGCCGAAGAGCATGATGAGGACGATCCCCAGCCAGAAACTGGGCACCGACTGTCCCAAGAGCGCAAGCAGCATCGCGCCGGCGTCCACCACGCTGCCGCGGCGTGTCGCGGAGATCACCCCGAGCGGCACGCCGAGCCCCACGGAGAGCGCGAAGGCCACCGCGCCGAGCTGCACGGTGGCCGGGACGCGCTCCCAGATGACCTCAAACGCCGGGCGGTGGTGCCGGAGCGACTCGCCGAAGTCGCCGCGCGCGGCGTGCGTGAGAAACCCCAGATACTGCACAAGCCAGGGACGGTCGAACCCCCGCGCCCGCCGAAACTCCTCGATCTGCGATTGGCTCATGACGTCGGCGGCCGAACCCAGCAGCAGTTCGGTCGGATCGCCGGTGAGAAACAGCAACGCGAAGGATGCGACGCTCACCATCAGCACGACGACCAGCATCTGTGCGAGTCGCCGGGTCAGGTAGGCGGGCATGGCGCCGTGCGATCATGCCTTGCCGCGGCCGGGTTATCGGAACCGCGCGTTGTGCAGCCGGATGCGCTCGTCGGCCCGCGCCTTCCAGTCGAGCCGCTGGCTGACCCCGTAGATGTCGGTCTGGAACCAGATAAAGATTACCGGCGCCTCGTCGTAGATAACCTCCTGCATCCTGAAGCAGATGTCGCGGCGCTTCTTCACATCGAACGTCACGGACATGTCGTCCCACAACGCCTCGAAACGCGGCATGTCGGTCAGGCTCCGGTTGGACCCCGAATCCTTCTGCACCAGCGCCAGATCGGCCTGACACTCAAAGCCAGGTCCCGAACCGATCAGATAGATGTCCCGGAACCCGGCGCCCCGGCGCGCCGACTTGCCCACGAACACCGACCAATCGAACACCTGGACGTCGGTTTTCACGCCGACTTTGGCGAGATCGGACGCGATCACCTGGCAGATCTCAGCGTCCTTGATGTACCGGCCGCGCGGGCAGTCGAAGCCAAACTCCAACGCGCGCCCGCCCTGCTCGCGTACGTTGGTGCGGGGGTTCATGCGCCAGCCGGCCTCGTCGAGCAGCGCCGCCGCCCGTTGCAGCTCGAACGGATACGCCTTCACCGCCGGGTTCTGGTCGGGGACGTTGGCGACCGTCCCCGTGCACTCGCCCTTGTTCGCCAGCAGGTTGCGCATCATGGTGCGGCAGTCGAATGCGAAGTTGAGCGCCTGGCGCACGCGCTTGTCGCGCAGCGCTGCATGACGATCCTGACGCAGCCCGATGATGATGCGGCGCAGCCCGGCGATGGTCTCTACACGCGCACTGCGGGTGCGCTCGACCTGCGGGATGAGATCGGGCGGCACGTTGACGATGATGTCTGCGTTGCCCGCCGTCAACTCGGCGATCCGGGTGGCGTCCTCGGGCACTGGACGGAAGAGCAGCCGACGGATGCTCGGCCGATTAGGATGCTCCGCCCACGCCTCG
>CBRGMJ010000368.1:0-2684 GCA_967797525.1 uncultured bacterium
TAGGACGGATACCCGATCACGACTTTGAACATGAAGCGGTCAACCGCGGCCTCGGGCAGCGGGTACGTGCCCTCGCTCTCGATCGGGTTCTGCGTCGCCATCACCAGGAACGGTTCGGGCAGTTGAAAGGTCTGCTTACCGATGGTGGACTGGCGCTCCTGCATCGCCTCGAGCAGCGCCGACTGCACCTTGGCCGGTGCCCGGTTGATCTCGTCGGCCAGCACGAAGTTCGCGAAGATCGGACCGAGCTCGGTGTCGAACGCGCCACTCCGTTGATTGTAGATCCGGGTACCGACCAGGTCCGCGGGCACCAGGTCGGGGGTGAACTGGATGCGCTTGAAGTCACAGTCGATCGCGCGGGCCGTCGTCTTGATGGCCAGCGTTTTGGCCAGTCCCGGCACGCCCTCGATGAGCACGTGGCCGCGAGCCAGCAGGGCCACGAGGATACGCTCGAGCATGACGTCCTGTCCCACAATGACCCGCTTGATTTCGTACAGGACCTTCCGCATCGTCGCGGACGCCTGGTGCAGCGTTTCCAACGGCATAGGCACAGTGATCTCCTCCGCTATGAGAAAACGGCGGCCGACCTTCCATCATGCCCGGTCGTCCGCCAGCCGCACATGTCCTTTAGAACGTACCACCACGGCGCGAGCAGGGTCAAGCCGCGGGCGTGCTATACTTCATGATCGTGCACCGACTCTCGCTCGCCCTTGCCCTGCTGACCATCCTCTGCTCGTCTGGCCTTGGCCCGGTCGGCGCGGCGCCGACCCCCACGCCCATTCCGGCGCCCCTGACCGATCCGTGGCTGATCGTGCCCGGTCAGTCGCTTGGCCTGCTGCGCCTCGGCAGCCCGATGCGCGTGGTGTCCCAAACCGCGGGATGGACGCAATCGGATCGCACGCACATTGTCGGGACGATCTCCTATCTGACGTACAACCGGCATGGGGTCACGATCGCCGTGCGCGACGAGACCGCGGTCATGATGCTGACGACCAACGAGCGGTTCCGCACGGAGCGCGGCGTAGCCGTCGGCAAGACCGCGTCGACGGTGTCGGCGGCCTACGGCGCGTCGGGTGGCGGCGACGATCGCACACTCTGGTACGACGGCATGGGGATGGTCGTCGTGATCGGGGGCAACACCGTAGTCCGAATTGGTGTCTACGACCCGAAGAACCTGGTCCGGGTGATCCTGGCCGAAGAGCGCCCGGCGCGGGACGTGTTCCTCTCAGCCCATGCGCCGAAAATCGGCCCACCACCGGCCAAAGCCGAGGCGGGCAGCCGGAGCGTCGCCGTCAACGTCACGCTCAAGAACACGGCGTCCGCGGCAAAGGTGCTCAACCCGAACTTCTTGACGCTCACCGACCGCAACGGACACTCGTACCGGTATCATCCCTCGACCTTCGGTCAGAAGGACGCCTGCCGATCGACGGTGATCGTCCGCCCCGGAGAGAGCGCGTCGTGTTCGGTCGTCTTTGTGCTGCCCGCGGGGCAGACGCCCCGCTCGATTGCCTACAGCGACGGCGCCAGTATCGACGAGACCGCGTTCTAGAAATTCTCCAACAATCTTCCCTTGACGGTACCAACATCCGCAGGGAATATGGGATTAGCCTTTGAGCCCGGAAAGAGAATCAGCATTATGGGGGTGGTTGCCCACCATCTGCCGGATTGAGGAGATTGATCGTCCATAAGTGTGACGTCTGGACGCGTTGACGCGCGGGCCGCAAGTCCATGGTCGCCAGGCCCCGTCGAGCGAGTGGCGAACCCGGCCAGGTATCGAGGTCGGGTTGTTTTGTTTTTCTTCGGCTGCGTCTTCCGCGCGGCGCGCTGTGACGTCATGAGAACCATATCAATGAAGGAGGATACCGATGGCGAAAACAGCAGCGTTCCTGATCGCGATCGTCGCGATCGTGAGTCTGGGTCTGCTCATGCACGACTCCGACTCTACGCTCGCCCAGTCTACGTCCATTGCGATTGCCACCGCCACATCAACTCCGAAGGCGTCCCCCACTGCGACCGCCAAACCAACGCCCACTGCGACCGCCAAACCAACGCCCACTGCAACCGCCAAACCAACGCCCACTGCAACCGCCACCCCAAAGGCGGACAAAGGCTGCACGCCGGGCTTCTGGAAGAACCATCCGAGCGCCTGGCCGACCGCCTACAGCCCAAGCGCAACCGTCGGCAGCGTATTCAGCGGGGCGTCGGTATTCCCGAACCTCGCCGGCGCGACGTTGATTCAGGGGCTCGCGTTTCAAGGAGGTCCCGGGACCGCCGGGGCCGCTGAGATTCTGCTGCGCGCGGCCATCGCCGCGTTGTTGAACTCGGCGTCATTTGGCCCCGGGTACCCCTATTCGACGAGCGGCGTGATCTCCATGACCAACACTGCGCTGGGCGCGGACCGGGGGGCGATGATTTCGCTCGCTTCAAACTTCGATGCGGCGAACAATCTTGGCTGCCCGCTGAACTAGTGCCGCGACGGGAGACCAACGCATCGGAACAAGGGACTTGGTGACGGAGAACGTGCGGGGGCGATGGGCCAAGGGCGCATCGCCCCGCACTTCCATATTGATCGGCAATCCGAGACCCTCATCAGCACGACGCGGCACCCCCAGCGATCAGCGGGGAATGGCGCTGCTCATTGTCTTGGTTGTCCTGTTGGCCGTGGGCGGGTCTTCCGCCTCATT
>CBRGMJ010000369.1:0-2681 GCA_967797525.1 uncultured bacterium
CCCGGAACGTCGAGCCTTTGGTGTCGTCGGGCGTTCGGCGCTGAACACAGCCGCATGAACGCGGGGGCGCAACCGGTGACCTGCGCGCGTGTGACGGGTGACGAGAATGCTGCTGGTTGACTGGATGTACGTGGGCGTGTTCGCGGTCGTGGGGCTGCTGATGGCCGCGTTGCCGCTGGCGATCGTGTGGGCTCTGGCGCCGCGCTTGTCACTTCCCCAGAAGCGCATGACCTATGAATCTGGCGTCGTGCCCTTCGGTCAGGCCTGGGCGCAGTTCAATGTGCGCTACTATCTGTTCGGTCTCATCTTCGTGATTTTTGACGTCGAGGTCATCTACCTGTATCCCTGGGCCATTGTCTTCCGCCAGTTGGGCAAGTTTGCGTTCGTGGAGATGCTGATCTTTCTCGTCATCCTGATGATCGGCTTGGCCTACGCGTGGCGCAAAGGCGCGCTCGAATGGGCGTAGCGGCGGGTCCGGGACGCCGGAGGACCTCAGGGTGGAGGTAAGCTGGCCGCTCGAGATCGCGAAGGCCGTCGGGCTGGCGGTTGTGATCTTCACCTTCCTCGCGGTTGTCGCCGCAATGCTCGGGGTGCTGCTCGAACGCAAGATCGGCGGGTGGATTCAATCCCGGTTGGGACCCAAACACGTCGGGCGCCAGGGTCTGCTGCAGACGGTGGCGGACACCATCAAGTTGCTGCAGAAGGAACACATCACCCCGCACGCCGCCGACGTGGTGATCTTCAACAGCGCGCCGTTGATCGTCGCAGTCGCCGGCCTCCTCGACTGGATCGTCATTCCGTTCGGAGTCGTGCACATCGGTGGGACCACGGTGCCGCTGGTGGTCCGGGACCTCAATATCGGCGTGCTGTTCTTCGCCGCCATGGCGTCCCTGACCGTGGTCGGGATCCTGGCCGGCGGGTTCGCCTCGAACAACAAGTATTCGTTGCTCGGCGGTCTGCGGTCGGCCTCGCAGATGATCAGCTACGAGTTGCCGCTCGCCACGGCCCTCATTGCGGTGGCGATGCAGGCGGGCACGCTGTCGACCGTCGGGATCGTAAAAGCGCAAGAAGGCTGGTTTGGGTCGTTTGCGTTTTCACAGTTTCCGGCATTTGTCATCTTTTTGATCGCGGCGACCGCGGAGGTCAATCGCGTACCCTTCGATTTGCCGGAGGCCGAATCGGAACTGGTGGCGGGCTACTTCTCCGAATATACCGGGATGCGCTTTGCCCTGTTCCAGTTGGGCGAGTATGCCGAGATGTTCGCGATGGCAGCGCTGGCCACCACGCTGTTCCTGGGGGGGTGGAAGGGGCCACTGTTGCCCCCGCTGATCTGGTTCCTGATCAAGATGTACGCGGTGGTGTTTTTCCTGATGTGGACCCGCTGGACGTTCCCGCGGCTGCGGTTGGACCAGTTGTTGAACCTCTCATGGAAGGTACTGCTGCCCGCAGGACTCGTCTGGATTCTCCTGACCGGGTTCGCGATCACGTTTCTGGCCAAGTAACTCATGGGCGAATTGGCGGTCTTCTTCATACTCTCGGCGATCACGCTGGCGTCGGCCGTCGTGGTCGTGAATTCGGGCAACGTCGTGCGCGCGGCCCTGGCGCTTGTGCCCACGTTTCTCGGCGTGACCGGGTTCTATATCATGCTGCAGGCTGAGTTCGTGGCGGGCATCCAGGTGCTGATCTACGCCGGCGCGATCACGGTGCTGATTCTCTTCGTGATCATGCTGACCGAAGGGGGCACGGGGCTGCGCGTCCGACAGCGCAACGAGCAGGTGCCGCTGGGGCTGCTGACGTCGGCGGCGTTGGCGGCGATCCTCATCTCGGTGCTGGCGCGCACCGAGTGGCCGAAGTCGACCGCAACGCTGCCGCAGTACACCGCGAGCGCGATTGGCAACACGTTTCTCACCGGCGCGGTGCTCGCGTTCGAGGTGACCAGCTTGGTGCTGCTTGTTTCGCTGATGGGCGCGATTATCATCGCGCGGCGCGAGAAGTAGAGACGGGGAGGGGCGGGCGCGTGCAGGTCGGTCTCACGCACTACCTGGTGGTCAGCGCACTGCTGTTCTGCTTGGGCCTCTACGCGATGCTCACCCGCCGGAACGCCGTAGCGATCCTGATGGGCATCGAGTTGATGCTCAACGCGGCCAACATCAACCTGGTGGCCTTCAACAAGTTCGTCGCACCGGCGGCGGTGTCGGGGCAGATCTTCGCCCTGGTGGTGATTACGCTGGCCGCGTGCGAGGCGGGGGTAGGCCTGGCGCTCGTGATGGCCGCCTATCGCAACCTCGAGACGATTCACGTCGATGAGATCAATGTGATGAAGTGGTAGGCTGATGCTCAACCTGGCCTGGTTGATCCCGCTGTTCCCGCTTGCGGCCTTCGTGCTGATCGTCTGGCGCGGCCGCCGGCTTCCCGGGGAAGGGGCCTACATTGCGGTGGCCGGCATGGCCATCGCCGCCGCGATGTCCATCGGGATCCTGTTCAGCATGCTCGGCCATCCCCAGCCGGTCGACATGAACGTGAAGTGGATGATGTTGGGCACCGTCCCCCTCGAGCTCGGTATCCGTGTGGATCAGTTGACCACGGTGATGCTGCTCGTGGTGACGGTGGTTGGATCGATGATCTTTACGTACTCGATCGGGTACATGCACGGTGACCCGCGCTATCCGCGGTTCTTCGCC
>CBRGMJ010000370.1:0-2679 GCA_967797525.1 uncultured bacterium
GACGTTTGACAAGGAACTGGAGATCGTCCACCGGAAGGTACCCGGGCTGAACGGACGGCTGGCTGAGCAGATCGGAGCGTTCATGCAGATCGTCCGCCGGTTGCGGTTGGAGAAGACGCCGGGTGTGGCCGAGACGCTCGACTGGAGCGCGGCGTTGATGGCGCTCCACCGCGATCACCTCGACCGCGAGGCCGTCGAAGAGACGCTGGGCGTATTATTCAAACACCAGGACGACGCCACAGCGGTTCGCACGCAGTGGCTCGACCAGCTCGTCGAAAGCATCGCCGCGCTCGAACGGGAAGGACGGCCATGGGACCAGGACGCCATCGCGCGGGCCGCCGATCGGCTGCAGGCCCGTCGGTAGACCGCCCCAGCTACGGGAACCTCGTCGCCAACGTCGTCGGGTTCTGCCGATTGTTGCGCCGACGGGGTCTCTCGCTGGGCCCGCAGGAAGCCTCGGATGCCCTGCGCGCGCTTGAGACTGTCGACCTGAGCGACCGCCGCGACATGTACGTCGCATTGCGCGCGGTGCTGGCGTCCGGTCAAGACGCGCAGCGCGTCTTCGACGCGGCGTTCTGGGAGTATTGGGGCGCGCGGCCGGAGGAAGAGGAGCAGCAGCAGGCCGTGCCGCCGCAGGGCCCCGGTCAGGAACCGCTCGACGGCCAGCAGGCGCTGGAGAAAGTCCTACTCGAATGGCAGGACGAGGGCGACTCCGCCGACGAGGGTGAGCGCGTCCCAGCCTACAGCCCGGTCGAGGCGCTGACGCGCAAGGACTTCAGCGCGTTCACCGCGGACGAACTGAACGAGATCACCCGGCTGGTTCAGGCCATTGCGCGGCGGGTCGCGACACGGTTGTCGCGGCGGACGCGGCAGGCGCGTCGCGGCCACTACGTCGATCTGCGCCGCACCATGCGCCACAGCCTGCGCCGCGGCGGCGAAATCCTCGAGATTCTCAAACGTGAGCGCAGGCTGCAAAAGACCCGCGTCGTGCTCCTGTGCGACGTCAGCGGGTCGATGGACCTGTACAGCCGCTTTCTCATCCAGTTTGTCTACGCGCTGCAGCACGCGGTGGCGCGCGTCGAGACGTTCGTCTTCAGCACCGGGTTGTCGCGTATTACCGGGTCGTTGGCGCACGACGACCTCCGCGCCGCATTGGACGAAGTCGCTAAGCGCGTCCCCGACTGGTCGGGCGGGACGAAGATCGGCCGCAGCCTGCGCCGGTTTCTGGATGAGTTCGGAGCGCAGGTGCTCGACAGCCGCACCGTGGTCATCGTCATCAGCGACGGGTGGGATACGGGCGAGGTCGACCTGCTCGAGACGGCGATGGCCGAACTGCAGCGGCGCGCGGCCAAAGTCATCTGGCTGAACCCGTTGCTGGCCAGTCCGGGCTATGAACCGATCTGTCAGGGGATGCGGGTCGCGCTGCCCTACGTCGACGTCTTTGCGCCGGCCCACAACCTCGAGAGCCTGCGACGGCTCGAACGGTATCTGAGCCGGAAACGATGAAAGAACTCCGCGATATCCTCAAGGCGGTCGATGAGGCCGGCGCGCGCGGCGAAGCCGCCGCGTTGGCGACCATTGTCGGGGTGCGCGGGTCGACGTACCGGCGCGCGGGCGCCCGGCTGCTGATCACGAAGGCCGATCAGATGACCGGAAACATCAGCGGCGGGTGTCTGGAAGGCGACGTCGCCGTCGTGGCGGGTGAGGTCATGGAGCGGCGCGCCCCGCGGCTGATGATGTACGACCTGACCGCCGATGACGACGCCGTCTGGGGACTGGGGCTCGGGTGCAACGGCGCGATCGAGGTCTTCGTGGAGCCCACCTCAGCCGATGACCTGATCTGGCGCGCGGTGCGGGTGGCGCTGGACAGCGACGAATCGGTCGTGATCGCCACCGTGATCGAGGGGACGGACCGCGTGCCTGCCGGGCGGAGGGCCGTGATCTGGCCCGACGGTCGCCGCCAGGGCAGCCTCGGCGATGCGGCTGTCGATGCCGAGTTGCTGCGTCTGGCCACCTCAGCGCTGCGTGAGCGGCGGTCGGCGATCCACGATGTGAAGGCGCCCGGCGGCCAGGTGCGCCTGTTCGCGGAAGTCCTGCACCCGCCGATGCGGCTGGTGGTGTGCGGGGCGGGGCACGACGCGATCCCCGTGGTACAGTTTGCCTCGCAGTTGGGCTGGCGCGTGCTCGTGGTCGACCGGCGTCAGGCGTTTCTGAATCACGAGCGATTTCCGGGTGCGGCCGGGTTTGTCAAAACCGAGTTTCCCGAGGCCGGCCGGACCGCGCCTACCGACCCGCACACGGTCGTGCTGATCATGACCCACAATTACATCCACGACCGCGATCTGCTGCGCGCGTTCCTCCCGACCCCGGCGGCCTATCTGGGGATGCTGGGCCCCCGCGCGCGGACCGAGAAGATCTTGCGTGAGCTCGACCGCGAAGGCGTGGCGATCTCCCCCGAGCGCCGCGCGCAAATCTTTGGCCCGGTGGGTCTGGATATCGGCAGCGAAGCTCCCGACGAGATTGCGCTGGCCGCCCTGGGCGAGATCCTGGCCACGGCGCGCGGCCGGGCGGGCGGCTTTCTGCGCGCTCGCGGCGGACCAATCCACACCTCGGCGCAGGGTGCATGACGGGCGACCGATCACGGTCTTCGGTGACGGCCTCCAGTCGCGCTCGAACACG
>CBRGMJ010000371.1:0-2677 GCA_967797525.1 uncultured bacterium
CGAACGCCATCCCGTGCAGGTGATCTGTGATGTCTGCGGCAAGATCGGCACCACCGTGATCACCGGATGGGACGGCGCACAGGTGACGTATGACTGCCGGCCCGACAAGGTGCCATGGGCCACGGGATGCGGGCATGCCGGTCGGCGGTCGCCGTTTGCCGGCGGGAGCAAGCTGCAATACATCACCGAGTGGGCCGCGAAGTGGAAGATCCTCGGCGTCACTGTTGAAGCCGCCGGGAAAGACCACATGACCCGCGGTGGCAGCCACGACCGCGCTGTCGCGATTGTGGAGCCGATCTTTCAAACGCCGCCGCCGTTTTCGTTTTCGTACGAGTTCTTCTTGGTGGGCGGAAAGAAGATGAGGTCGAGCGCCGGGGTCGGGACACCGGCTGCCGAATATGCCGACCTGTTGCAGCCCGATCTGGGGCGGTTTGGCATCGTGCGGCCCCACTACCGGCAGGCCGTCAACTTTGACCCGAGCGGCGAGACGATGGTGCTGCTCTACGACGAGTTTGATCGAGCCGCCGCGGCGTTTTTCGGGCACAAGGACGATCCGGATCTGGCACGCACCTTTCACTATTCGGTGGCAGAAGGAGCGCCGGCCGACGTCTTTCGGATGCGGTTTGCACGCGTAGTGCACATGCTCCAGATCCCATCGGCGAATCTGGAGAAGGAGGCCGAGCGCGAGAAGGGCGCGCCGCTGACGGACGCCGACCGGACCGACCTGCGCGCCCGCGTGGAGGACGCCCGGCGCTGGCTGCAAACGTACGCCCCGCCGGCATACCGGTTCGACGTCCAGACCGACCTGCCCGAAGGCGTACGTGCGCTCACCCCCGAACAGCGGCGGTTTCTGGCCGATCTCGTCCCCCTGGTCGAGCGGGCGGCGGGGGGCGAGACGCTGCATGCGGAGATCCATGACCTAAAGGGACGGCACAACCTCCCGGCGAAGGCGGCGTTCAGCGCGATTTACCTGGCGTTTCTTGGCAAGGACTCTGGTCCGCAGGCCGGGTGGTTCCTGGCCGCGCTCGATCGGGACTTTGTCGTGCGGCGTCTGCGCGAAGCCGCCTCTTTGGCCGAGGGATCGCGGACATGATGTCCGGGGACATGACGCCGCTGGACGTGCTTGTGCTGGCCCGAGTCGAGGACCGCCACCTGGAGCTGATCCGGGCCGTCGATCCACGGGTGCGGGTCACGTCCACGACGGACGGTGAACGCGCCCAGACGCTGGCGGATGCTGCGGAGGTCATCGTCGCGTGGCAGATTCCCGAGCCCGTCCTGAAGCGGGCGCAGCGGCTCAAGTGGATCCACACGGTGGCCGCGGGCGTCGACAACCTGCTGTATCCGTCGGTGGTCGAGGGCCGGGTCGTGCTCACCAGCAGCGTGGGGATTCACACCGTCGTGCTGCCCGAGTACGTCATGGCGCTCGTCCTGGCGTTTGCCAAACGGCTGCACCGTGCGATTCGCAACCAGGCGGCCCACCGATGGGACCGTTCGGGGACGCTGGGTGAGGAACTCGACGGGAAGACGTTAGGCGTACTGGGTCTCGGGGCGATCGGCCGGGCGCTTGCCGCGCGCGCCTCGGCCTTCGGGATGCGCGTGATTGGGACGAAGCGCACGCCGGAACTCGTTCTACATGTCGAGCAGGTGTATCCTCCGGAGGGCACCGATGAAGTCCTGCGGCAGGCGGATTTTGTCGCCGTCGTCCTGCCGCTCACGCCGGCCACACGCGGGCTGATCGACGCGCGGGCCCTGGCGTTGATGAAGGCGACCGCCGTGTTGATCAACGTGGGCCGCGGGGCAGTGGTGAACGAGGCGGCGCTGGTCGAGGCGCTGCAGGCGCGGAGGATTGCGGGGGCGGGTCTGGACGTGTTCGAGCGAGAGCCGCTGCCCGCCGACAGCCCGCTCTATGACATGGAGAACGTGATTATCACGCCGCACGTGTCCGGGGCGTCGCCGACCTACTTCGACCGGGCGATCCCGCTGTTCTGTGAGAACCTGCGGAGGTTCGTGGCCGGGCAGTCGCTGGCCAACGTGGTGGACCCCGCGCGGGGGTATTGACTGTATGTGGTTGAGGGAGGTCTACCGTTGAAGCCGTACCCGCCTGAACAGATCCGCAACGTCGCCTTCGCCGGTCACGGTGGAACCGGCAAGACGACGTTGGTCGAAGCCATGCTGTTTTCGACCAAAGCCACCGACCGGATGGGGCGGATCGAAGACGGCACCACGACCACCGACTTCGACCCGGAAGAGATCCGCCGGCGCCACACGATCAATGTGTCGCTGGCGCCGATGGAGTGGGACGGGGTCAAGATCAATGTGATCGACACGCCGGGCTATCCGGATTTCGTCGCCGAGATGGTCGGGGCCCTGCGCGTCGTGGAAGGCGCGGTGATCGTCGTCGATGCGGTCGCCGGCATCGAGGTGCAGACTGAGGTCGCCTGGACGCGTGCCGATGCCC
The DNA here is from genome assembly GCA_967797525.1 of uncultured bacterium. Taxonomy (GTDB): domain Bacteria; phylum Sysuimicrobiota; class Sysuimicrobiia; order Sysuimicrobiales; family Humicultoraceae; genus JBGPNN01. The sequence goes on from CBRGMJ010000371.1 coordinate 2,459, forward strand.
ACGCGCTGGCCCGTCTGATCGTTATCAACCGGCTCGACCGGGAGAACGCGAACTTCGAGCGCACCGTCGACGTGCTGCGGAGCCGGTATGGTACCCGTGTGGTCCCCATCCAGATCCCGGTGGGCGCCGAGGGTGGGTTCAAAGGGGTCGTGGATCTGATCGGCATGAAGGCGTATCTCGACGGCGGGGACAAACCCCAGGAGATCCCAGCCGACCTGC
>CBRGMJ010000372.1:0-2670 GCA_967797525.1 uncultured bacterium
CGGCCGCACCAATGGCAGCATGATGCGCGTAAAGATGCTCCACTCGCCCGCCCCGTCGATACGCGCCGCGCTGTCCAGGTCGGCCGGCAACGTGCGGAAAAATCCAGTGAGGATAAAGATCGCGCTCGGCAGCCCCGACGCCGCGTAGATCAAGATCAGCGACCACAGCGAGTCGAGCAGCCGCAGGTCGCGCATGAGGATGAACAGGGGGATAATCCCCAACCGGATCGGCAGCATCAACACGCTCAGAAAATAGAGGTAGAGCAGGTCGTTGCCCCGGAACTGAAAGCGCCCCAGCGCGTACGCCGCCATCGCTCCCAGCGCCACCAGGATCGCGACCGCGATCACCGTGACAATCACGCTGTTCTGGAAGTAGCGTCCGAAGTGCGCCTCGACCCAGACGCGCTGGAAGTTCTCAATGCGCCAGACCGCCGGCAGGCCGAAGGGCTGCTGGAAGATCTCCCGCGTGGACTTGAACGCCGACAGCCCCATCATGAGCATCGGCACCAACACGAGGAGCGCATTGACGACGAGCACCACCTGCACCATCGGCGTCCATGGCGAGCGGCGCATCAGTAGACGACCTCCCGTCGCCGCATGAAGACCGCACCCAGCGTCGAGACCGTCACCATCACCACGAACATCAACACGGCGACCGCCGACCCGATGCCGATGTCCTGCAGCCCCGTGTCGACTTCGCCGAAGGCCGTCCGGTAGAAGAGCAGCCCCAGCACGTCCGTTGCGCGGTTGGGCGCCCCCGACACGCCGTTGACCACGTAGGGTAGCTCGAACCAGTTGAACGACCCGATGAAGGTCAAGATGACGATGATCGTCACCGACGGCGCCAGCAGCGGGAAGATGATCCGGCGGGTGACGTCCCATTCGCGCGCGCCGTCGATGCGCGCGGCCTCCAGGAAGTCATCGGGCACCGCATTGATCCCGGCGAGAAACACCAGCGTGGGGAAGCCCACCCAGCGCCACGCGTTGATCAGGGTCAGGGAGAGCAGCGCCGTCTGCGGGTCTCCCAGCCACGCTCCCGCGAGCCCGCCCGCCCCTGCCGCCACCAGGGCCTTGTTCAGGATGCCAAAGACCGGGTTGAGAAACAGCGACCACATGAATCCGACGATCACCAACGATAGGGTTACCGGAAGAAAGAACACGACCCGATAGAACCGCGCCCCCCACGGGCCGCGCGAGAGCAGCAGCGCGATCGCCAGCCCAGAGACGTTTTGGATCACCATCGTCAGGACGAAGACGACGATGTTGTGCATGAAGGCGTTCCCCAGCAGCCGGGGATACGGGAACGTTGACAGCAGCCTGGCGAAGTTGCCCAGACCGATGAAGCCGCGCCGGCCGATGCCTTCCCACGCGAACAGGCTATAGGCCAGCGCCGAGAAGATCGGGTAGGTGATGAAGATCGCAAAGAGGATAAGGGCCGGTGCGAGGAAAATCGCCAGCCACAGACGCCGGTTGGCCCGCATGCTGCGCACCGAAGGTGCGCGCCGGGCCGGTGCCGGCCGCACCCGAGGCTCCCGTGAGACGGTCGGGGCGGACGGTGTGGTCACCGCCCGCCCCGATCTTCCGTCGAGATCGCTCTACCTAAAGGTATCGACCCAGGAGCTCAGGCCCCGGGTCACCTCGTCACCCACCTGGGTCGGCGACATTTGGCCCGCCATCATGGCCTGGAGTGCGCTCTGCAGCAACGTCGAGCCGGTCGGGGCCTGCCAACGGAACCCGACCAGCATGATGTACGGGGTGGCTTTGCGGTTCAGCGTCTGCACCTGCTGGAGCACCGGGTCCTTGATGACCACGCCGGGCACGGCCGACATCTGAGCCAGCAGGTCGGTGAACATCTGCCCAAACTCGGTCGTCGCGGTGAAGCGGATAAACTTCAGCGCGGCGTCCATGTGCGGCGTCTTGGCGTTGATGCCGTAGTTCCCGTCGGCGTAGTTCGAGACCCACGGGATCTGATCGGCCCGCTCCGGGGGTCCGGCGAAGACGCCGAAGTCTAGGTTCTTGTTCTGCGACTTGAAGAACCCGATCTCAAACGCGCCGCCGATGAACATCGCCGCCTGCTCGTTGATGAACAATTGCTGCATCGTCGGATAGTCGACCCCCATGAAGTTCTGCGGCATGTAGGGTCGCAGGTCGAGCATCTTGCCCAGGGCGCCTGTGTACGTCGGGTCGCGGAACGTGGTCTGGCCGCGGGTCACCGCTTCGTAGAAGGTCGTCCCGCCGTAGAAGTTGGGCGCGATCACGCCGGACATGATCTCCAGCGTCCACCCTTCCTTGCCCCCGTTGGCCAGCGGCGTGATGCCCTTGTCCTTGAGGGTCTTCATCGCCGTGAGGAACGCGTCCCATGTCTTCGGCACCGAGAGGTTGTTCTCTCGGAAGAGCTTCCTGTTGTAGAACACCACAAGAGTCTGCGTCGCGAACGGTACGCCGTAGATCTTACCGTCCTTCCGCGCGCGCCCGCCGGCGACCGTCTGCAGCGGGAAGCGCTTCAGTTCCGGGACCTTGTCGAAGTCGAGCGGGGCGAGAAACCCCGGCGCGGCAAACGTCTCCAACCCGCCATAGGCCCGAAGGTGGATGATGTCCGGGCCCTTGCCGGCCTGTAGTCCGGTCGAGAGGATCGTGTTGTATTCGGTTTGCCTGAAGGGGATGAACTCG
>CBRGMJ010000373.1:0-2666 GCA_967797525.1 uncultured bacterium
TTCCAAGAGTTCGGCGATCTGCGGCGCCGCCTCGATGACGTGCTCGAAGTTGTCGAGCACGAGCAGCACCTGCCTGTCCTGGAGATGCTGCTTGAGCCTTGCCAGCGGCGCCTGGCCCGGGGTCTCGGCGACCTGAACGGCCTGAGCGACGGCGCCAACGACGAGCGCGGGGTCGCTGACGGCGGTCAGATCGACGTATGCGGCCCCGTCTTTGAAGTCCGCCGCGAGGGTACCGGCGACGGCCAGCGCCAGCCGGGTCTTTCCGACGCCGGGAGGGCCGGTGAAGGTGAGCAGACGCGCGGTAACGAGCAGGATCTGCCGCGCGGCCTTGATCTCCCGCCAGCGCCCGATGAGCGGGGTCGGGGACGCGGGGAACCCCTGGACGCGGGCGTGGCTCCCCGTCGCAATTGACCGTCGCACGCGGGGTAAGCGCCTGGTCGCCATGCGGCACCACGGATGGTTGGTCCAGGAGCGTTCGGCGGGCCGGGGGACGCTCCCTCCAGAAGCGGTCGTCGCGCGCTGCTTCCGTACCCTCGCTCGCGCATCTTACCTCCGGCGCGAACCCGTGGGATCGTACGCGGTCACGTGCGAGCCATCGATCGAGATCTTGCCCGCCGAGTAGCCGCCGTCGACGTATATCGCCTGCCCGGTCAAAAACCGCGCCCGCTCCGAGGCCACAAAGAGCACGGTATCGGCGATCTCTTGTGGATCGGCCAGCCGGCCCAGCGGCACCTCATTCACAAACCGTTCGATGTAGTCCGGCGTCGGCCCCGATTTCGAGATCTTGCGGATATCCGTCAGGCCCGGCGCCACGACGTTGACCGTGATCTTGTGCTGACCCAACTCGAGCGCCAGCACCTTTGTGAACTGGACGACGGCCGCCTTCGACGCGCAGTGGGGCGCCGCGCGAACGCGCGCCACCGCTCCGGCGGTTGAGCCGAAGTTGATGATGCGCCCGCCACGGCCCTGCGCGATCATCTGCCGGCCGGCGGCACGGCAGGTCAGGAAGACCGCCCGGAATTGCGTGTCGACCTGGAAGTCCCACTCGTCGTCGGTCATCTCGACGACGGTCTTGTGCACCCCCACACCGGCGCAATTCACCAGGATATCCAAACCGCCGTAGGCCGCCACCGTCTGCTCAACCAACCGGTTGACCGATCCGCTGTCGGTGACGTCAGTACGTATGAACATCGCCTCGCCACCCTCGCTTCGCAACTGCGTGGCCACCTGCTCGCCCCACTCCTGGTTGATATCCGCAATCACGCTGCGCGCCCCCGCACGCACGAACGACATAAGCGTCACCCGGCAGATTCCCGACGAGGCGCCGGTCACGATCGCGATCTTGCCTTCGAACTCTCCGCTCATCTGTGTCCTCCTCTCATGAGATACCGCCACCCGCGCGTACGCCGCTACAGCGCGGGTCGGAAGACCGAGGTCTCACCCGTGACACCCAGCTTCCCTGCACCGTAGCCGCCGTCCACGTAGATGACCTGTCCGGTAACGTAGCGCGCGCGCTCCGAGGCGAAGAACAGCACCGCGTGGACCATCTCGTCGTAGCGACCGAGCCGCCCCATCGGGACCTCACGCAGGAAGTTGCGCGTGTATTCCTCAGACGTCGGGCCCTTCCGTGAGGGACCTTCGACGTCGGTCAGTCCAGGGGCCATCACGTTCGCCGTGATATGGTGCTTGGCGAGCTCCATCGCGAGCACGCGTGTCAGCATCACGACGCCCATCTTCGATACGGTATGTGCGGCCGACCCGACCCGCGGCACCAAGCCCCCGGTGGACCCGATGTTGATGAGACGGCCGCCTCGCCCCTGCCGTATCATGCGGCGCGCGCCCTCACGGCACATCAGAAAGGCACCCTTGAGGACCACGCCGAGCTTCGCGTCCCACTCATCCTCAGACGTGTCTGCCACCTCGTTCTTCACGCGGATGTCGGCGCCGTGGATGACGACATCGACCCCGCCAAATGCAGTCTCCACCTGGTCGAACAAACGTGTCACCTGTGCCGCGTCGGCGACGTTCGCCCGTACAAACCGGGCGTGGTGTCCGGACGCCTGCAGATCGCGGACCGCAGCCGCCCCATACTCATCGTCCACGTCGGCAATGATGCCGCGGGCTCCCTGCTCGACGAACGCGGTCAGGACCGCCCGGCAGATCCCAGACGCGCCACCCGTGACAACGACAACCTTGCCATCGTACTCATGATCACGCATCGCACCGCTCCTTCTCAGACGTTTCTGAGCCGAGGGTCCAACAGATCCCGCAGGAAGTCACCGACGATGTTCACTGATAGGACCGTGAGAAAGATTGCCGCGCCCGGCAGCGTCGACACCCACCATGACGTCATGATCCAGTTGCGGCCGTCCGCCACCATGCCGCCCCAGGTGGCCGTTGGCGGCTGGACGCCCAACCCCAGATACGAGAGCGAAGCCTCAGCAATGATGAGCCGCGCAATCTCCAGCGTCGAGATCACGAGCAACGACGACGCCACATTGGGCAAGATGTGGCGAAACATGATGCGCACACTGCTGCTTCCCAACGCCCGCGTTGCCTCGACGTACTCATTCATTCGGATCGCAAGCACCTCGCTGCGGATCACCCGCCCGTAGATCACCCAGCCGCTGATGCCCAGCACGAGGATCACGTTGCGCAGCCCTGCC
>CBRGMJ010000374.1:0-2654 GCA_967797525.1 uncultured bacterium
CGATGATGAGGACGATTGCGGAGCCGGTCACGGCATTCCTTCTCCTCCACGGTCGCGGTGATCCCTGCTACAGTCATTCGGGGGTGGATCACGATGCGATTCTCCGCGACGGGCGACGCGCTCATCACACGCCGCGCTGCCCAATGGGGCGGCTCGGCCTACCAAGGACTGCTCGACGTTATCCGGGACGCCGACACCCGCTTCACCAATCTCGAAACATCACTGACGGCGGGCCAGGGCTATCCCGCGGCGGGTTGGGGAGGCACCTACCTCACCTCTCCTGCCGCGTGTCTCACCGATCTCGTCGAGATGGGCTTCAACCTGTTCAGCCGTGCGAACAATCACGCGGGTGATTGGGGCGCAGAGGGCGTGCTGGAGACCACGCGGGTGTGTGATGCGGCGGGGGTGTGCCACGCCGGAGCCGGTGCGCACTTGGCCGGCGCGCGCGCGCCGGCCTATCTCGATCTCCCTGCCGGGAAGGTGGCGTTGCTGGCCGTCGCCACCGCTGAACCGAGCGCCGGGTACGCGGCGGGGTGGCGGCGCCCCGACTGCCCGGGCCGCCCGGGTGTGTCGTGTCTGCGCTTCGAGGAATACGCAGTGGTCCCACCCGACGTGCTCGCGCAGATGCGAGGGCTCGTAGCCCAGACCCGCTTTGGCAGGCAATGGGAGTACGAGATCGATCTGGGGTTTCGGGGTGCCGACCCGGAGGGCGTGTTGTCCGTGGGCGGCGTCAAGTTCAGGCACGGGGCATCGTTTGGGGAAGTATGGGAGCCCAACAAGGCCGACGTGGCCGATATCCTCCGGCACGTCCGCGACGCGCGCCGCCAGGCGGACGTGGTGTTGCTCTCGTTTCATGGGCACGAGATGGCCGGTGGCGATCCCGACGCCGTCCCCGCGCTCCACCGGGAGTTCTGCCGGGCCTGCATCGAAGCGGGCTGCGATGGCGTGATTGGTCACGGCCCGCATCGCCTGCGCGGTATCGAGATCTACAACGGGAAGCCCATCTTTTACAGCCTGGGCAACTTCATCTTCCAGAACGAAGAGGCCACGTCGCTGCCCGCCGACTTTTACGAGCGCATGGGTCTCGATCCCATCACGTCGACCCCCGCCGACGGCTTTGACCATCGCAATCGCCGGGGCAAAGGCGGGTTCGCGGGCGATCCGGCCTACTGGGAAGCGGTCGTGGCCCAATGGGAAGTTTCAGACGGCCGCTTGCACGAGGTCCGTCTGTATCCTCTTGATCTTGGACATGGGCGTCCGCGGCCGCAGCGCGGCCGCCCGGTGGTCGCGCAAGAGTCGTTGGCCCGGCAGATCGCCACGCGCATGGACACCATGAGCCGGCCGTTCGGCGTGCAGGTGACTTGGGACCGGAAGGGGTACGCCGTGGCGCAATGGTAGGTCCACGTCTACTAGCGCTCAACTTTGGGTATACACGAGGCAGAACCTCCGATAATGGCAAACCCGCCGCGAGGCGGGGACGCAAAGCCACAGAACCCCGTCGGGGTTGGCTGGGTTGCCGAAGAGGGTTTCGTGTTCGATGCGAGGCCCTTGAGGAGTTTGGGGCCTCCCTGACGCGGGATCCTCTAGGATCTCGCGTCTGTGTTTGTGCGGCCGCTCGCGCGGCTGCTGGAGGGCAAGGCGATGACGGTCGTGACCCTCACCCAAGCGAAACGCGTCGAACAGACGCCGTACGCGCCCGTCGAGACGGAGACGCCGCCGTCGCCGCAGGAGTTCCTGCACGACAACGGCTTGACCAACTGGGCGCAGAGTGATGAGGGACGATACTACCTGCTCCACGTCTGTATGGTCAGGGGACGCGCCGCAGCCTGAACGGGAGGGCAGAGGTCTCCACCCACGTCGCCGAGAAGGACACACCCGATCACGCGGGTCTCTGAGCACGGTCTGCGCCGCCCCGCCGCCCAATGCCTGAGCTCCCTGACATCACAGTCTATCTCGAAGCGCTCCAGCGGTTCGTCGTTGGGCAGCGGCTCGAGACGATCCGGCTTGTAAGCCCGTCCGTCCTGCGCACCGCCGATCCGCCGCTGTCGGAGGCGCAGGGCAAGACCGTGCTGGGCGTCCGCCGCATCGGCAAGCGCATCGTGTTCGCGTTGGAGGGTGACCTGTTTCTGGTCGTCCACCTCATGATCGCCGGGCGGTTCCACTGGCATCGCCCCGGTGCCCGGGTGCAGGGCAAGGTCGGTCATGCCGCGTTCGACTTCCCCAACGGCACACTCATGCTGACCGAGGCAAGCAGCAAGAAGCGCGCGTCGATTCACGTGGTGCGCGGCGAAGAAAACCTGCGTCAGTTCGGCCAGGGCGGGATCGAGCCGCTCGAGGTCGACGCCACGACCTTCAAGGAGGCGTTGGCGCGCGAGAATCACACGGTGAAGCGCGCGCTGACCGATCCCGGTCTGTTCAGCGGCATTGGGAACGCGTACTCGGACGAGATCCTCCACCGCGCACGCCTGTCGCCGGTCAAATTGACACGCCGCCTCGACGACGACGAGGTCGTGCGTCTGTTTCAAGCGACGCGCGCCACGCTCACCGAGTGGACGGCCCGCCTACGCGCCGAGACGGGGGACGGGTTTCCCGAACGCGTGACGGCGTTCCGCAAGGAGATGGCTGTGCACGGCCGCTACGGACTGCCCTGCCCG
>CBRGMJ010000375.1:0-2653 GCA_967797525.1 uncultured bacterium
GCTGCTCGGCCTCGGGCGCACCCGGGCACTGTATCTTGCCTGTCTGGCCGCGGCGGCCGTTTCCCCGGCGATGCTACGCGCGGCGGGCCACGTCGGGTCGTTCTTTTGGCTACCGTGGCTGACGCTGCCGATGATAGCGGCCCTCGCCCGCGCCGTGGGCCCGGGGGCCGACGCCGCGGCGTTGAACCGCGCGCTCAAAGGAACGGCCCGGCTGCACTTGATCTTCGCGCTGCTCCTGGCGGCGAGTTTGCTATGAGCGGCCTCATGCCCGACTGGCTGCGCCGGCGGGCCCGACTCACGCCGAATCGACCGGCGCTGCGCGCCGGTCCAGAGCAGTTGTCATTCAGTGATCTCGACCATCGGGTCGATCTCGCCGCGGCAGAGCTGAACCGGCACGGCGTGACCGAAGGCACCCGTGTCGCGCTCTTGTTGGGCAACGGGATCCCGTTCGCGGTGTTGGTCCATGCCCTCGCTAGGCTGCGCGCCGTGGCCGTTCCTCTCAACGCGCGGCTGGCCGCGCCCGAACTGGCCTGGCAGCTGCGAGATTGTCGCGCTGCCGTGTTGGTGCACGACACCCGGTTGGCCGGACCCGCCGGCGCGGCCTCATCGGGTGCGCCCCACCTTACGCGTCTGGAGGCGGGCAGTATCGACGGCGCCGCAGCGGCGCCTGGCGCCACAGTGGCGCGCGGCGACCGTCTCGATCTCTCCACGGTTCAGGGGATCATCTATACGTCTGCAACGTCGGGCCGGCCCAAGGGCGTCATGCTGACCTACGGCAATCACTGGTGGAGCGCCGTGGGTTCGGCGCTGAACCTGGGTCTGAACCTCGATGACTGCTGGCTCGCCGCCCTGCCCTTGTACCATGTCGGCGGGATGGCCATCCTCTGGCGAAGCGTCATTTACGGCATAGCCGTGGTCATCCACGACCGCTTCGATGCTGACGCCGTAAACTGCGAGATCGAGCGCGGTCAGGTGACCTTGATCTCTGTCGTCGGTACAATGCTGCAGCAGATGCTGGATGTTCAGGGCGGCCGCCCGTACGCGCCCACGTTGCGCTGCGCGCTGCTGGGCGGCGGCCCGGCGTCTGGGGACCTGCTTGAGCGCTGCGTGCGTCTGGGGGTGCCGGTCGCGCCGACCTACGGTCTCACCGAGGCGGCTTCGCAGGTGGCCACGTTGTTGCCGGACGAGGTCCCGTCGCAACCCGGATCGTCCGGCAAACCCCTCTTCCCAACGGATATCAGGATCGACACGTCCGGCGGCGAGATCGGTGAGATCCTGGTCCGTGGGCCCACGGTGATGGCCGGGTACGCCGATCGGCCGGAAGAGACCGCTCGCGTCCTCCGTGACCGGTGGTTGCACACCGGTGATCTCGGTCACGTCGATCACGACGGGTACCTGTACGTAGTCGATCGTCGCGAGGATCTGATCGTGACGGGCGGGGAGAACGTGTATCCGACCGAGGTGGAGAGAGCGCTGCTCCTCCACCCCACAGTCGTCGACGCCGGCGTCATCGGGCTCCCCGATGAGCGGTGGGGGCAGGCTGTCGCGGCGGTCGTGAAACTCGCGCCCGGGTCGGCCACCCGCGAGGACGATCTGAAAGACTTCTGCGCGCGACACATGGCCCACTACAAAGTACCGCGGCGGATCTGGCTGTCGGACGATGTGCCCCGCGCGGGCGGCAAGGTGCTGCGCAGCGTCCTGCGCCGGTGGGCCGAGGAGCGGTGGGACAAAGAGCGGGTGCGCGGGGAACCCGCATGACCTCACCCGAGAATCCGTCGCCCATCCTGGCCGCCCCGCCGGCGTCGCGGCGGCGGTGGGTGCGCGACGCGTTTCACACCATCGCGGACCGCTACGACCTGCTCAACCACCTGCTCAGCGGCGGTGTGCACCTGCTCTGGAAGCGGACCGCCGTGCAGGCGGCCGGGCTGAGACCGGGTGACAGCGCGGTCGATGTCTGTTGCGGCACGGCAGACATGCTGGTCAGGATGGCGCGGATCGTCGGAGCGGGTGGGCGGGCCGTTGGTGTTGACTTCGCCCCGGGCATGCTGGTCCTTGCCGCGAGACGGCTATCGAGATCCGCACCCGCGGCGGCGCTCATCTGCGGCGATGCTGAGGCGCTGCCCCTGCGCGGCGCGAGTCTCGATGCGGCAACCTTTGCGTTTGGTCTGCGCAACGTCCCAAGACCCGACCACGCGTTGCGCGAGGCGCATCGCGTGCTGCGTCCCGGAGGGCGACTGGTGCTCCTCGAATTTGGCCAACCACGCGGGCGGGTGTTGCGGGCTCTCTACGACCTCTACTCGCGCACGATCATCCCACGGCTGGGAGGATGGCTTTCCGGCCGGCCGGATGCGTATCGCTACCTGCACGACTCGATCCGCCAATGGGCCGACCCGGACAGCTTAACTGTTCAAATACATCAGGCCGGGTTCTCAGATGTTCGCTATCAACTTCTCAGCGGGGGCATTGCCGTGTTGCACGTCGCGGTGAAGACCGGTGCCTGAAGCAACCTGGCGCCGGCGGTTCCGCGCCCCGCGCGTCTCGCTGCCGGCGTGGGCTCGCGACGAGCCCGATCGGCTGCTGTATTCGTCGAACGCGAGCGGCAAGTGGGAGCTCTACACATGGGACCGCGCGATCCACGCGCACCGCCAGGTCA
>CBRGMJ010000376.1:0-2644 GCA_967797525.1 uncultured bacterium
GGTCTTCTCGCCCAGCCAGCCGCGCTTGACCATCTCGGTCATGAACGGCGGAGGATGATAGACCTCGCGTTCCTCGTCGTTCGGCAGGTTGCGGTACGAGTTGGCCGCCACGTTCATCGCGGTGTCCAGCCCGACGATGTCGGTGGTGCGAAAGGTCGCGCTACGCGGCCGCCCCATCAGCGGGCCGGTCAGTTCGTCCACCTCGTCGATCTCCAGCCCGAGCTCGACCATCAGGTGGACATTCTTGAGAAACCCGTACGTCCCGATGCGGTTGGCGATGAAGTTCGGCGTATCCTTGCAAAAGACGACGCCTTTGCCCAGCATTCGCTCGCCCCACAGCGCAACGGCGTCGGTCACCCAGGGAAGCGTCTCGGGTGTCGGGATGACTTCCAGGAGCCGCATGTAGCGCGGTGGGTTGAAGAAGTGCGTGCCGACAAAGTGCGCACGGAACTCGGCGCTCGCCTGCGCGGCGCTCGCCTGCGCGGCGATCGCTCCGACCGGCAGACCCGACGTGTTGGTACTGACGACGGTCCCGGGCGTCCAATGCGCTTCGACGTTGGCCAGCAACTCGCGTTTGGCGTCGAGACGCTCGACGACCGCCTCGATAATCCAGTCGACATCACGGATCAATGAAATGTTGTCATCGAAATTACCTATCGTGATGAGATCCGCTCGGGCGGGGGAGTAGAAGGCCGCTGGTTGCGCTTTGACGGCACGGTCCAGACCCGCGCGGGCGAAGCGGTTGCGGACCGCGGGCGCGTCCAGGCCGAGACCGCGGCGTCGCTCGTCGTCGGTCAGATCCTTGGGGACGATATCAAGCAGGAGGGTGGGGACGCCGACGTTGGCCAGGTGAGCGGCGATGGCTGCACCCATCACGCCGGCCCCGAGCACGGCGGCGCGGGCGAGGCGACGGGTACGCCGGGTCACGGCAGGGGACGACAAGACCATGACGTGAGTCACGCTCCAGGCTGGGGTGGTTCGCCTCCAAGCCTTCGCTGGCCCTGCGGGCTTCTCCTCGGTTCAGGCCTGTCCGGGAACGATGGTGAAGGGTGCGGAAGTGGCCATGCGTCGGCGGGGTCCCGCGCTATTCGGCGATCTTGACGCTCACGACGTTGGCCTTCGCCGTCCATCCGCCAAAGGCAGGGCATAACGCTGTGCGATCGTCGATGAGTTCGGCTACACCTGCGCGGTGACGCGCGCCACGATCAGGATGCTGTTGGCGGAAGGGTCGCGCACGAGCAGGCCCCCGTCGTGCGCCTGCGAGGCGACGCCGGCCTGCGCCAGGCGCGCGGTCAACCGGTTCACTTCATCCTGGTCCTCGAGCCGCAGGGTAAAGAAGCGCAGACCTGCCGCATCCGGGGGAGGCGGGGGTGCGCCCGCGCCGGCCCAGGTGTTCAGACCGATGTGGTGATGGTAGCCACCCACAGAGAGAAACGCCGCGCTGTGACCGAAGTGCAGCATCAGGTCAAACCCGAGCACGTCGCGATAGAATGCCTCGGCCGGCGCCAGATCGGCGACGTGGAGATGGATGTGCCCGACACGCGTACCCGGTGCCAGACCTTGCCACGGTGGATTGCCGGTGACTTCGCGCAGGAGCCCCTGGACATCCAGCGGCTCGGTCGCCATCTGCAGGCGGCCCTCCTGCTTCGGCCAGACGTCGCGCGGCCGGTCCGCGTAGATTTCGATTCCGTTGCCGTCCGGATCAGGCAGGTACAGCGCCTCGCTGACGAGATGATCGGATGCGCCCTCGATCGGATACCGCGCTTCCGCCAACCGCAACAGGGTGCGCGCCAGGTCCGGACGTGTTGGCACCAGCAGGGCGTAGTGGTACAACCCGGTCGTGTGCGGGGGTTTGGGCCGCGCGTGGGGCCGCGCATGCAGGACAACGAGCGGCGTGACCTCATCGGCCGTCAGGGCGGCTGTGCCATTTTGTCCCTGGGCCCTGAGGCCGAGCACCCCACCGTAGAACTCCATCGCCCGATCGAGATCGGCCACGGTGAGGTGGACTGGCCCCAGGTTCATCTCAGGGTTCATCACAATCTCCTGAACCGTCCACGGACGGCTGAAATGCCCAGGCTTATGTTTAGATATTAGGTGGAGCGGACCTCCCGCACATGGGGGCCAAGACGATGGATGGGCAAAGGAGATCAGTGTACTCAGCGCCGAAGGCTCCGAACCTCACAGGTCGCACCAGCCCGTGACCATCCTTTGCGGAGGTGGGGTGATATGAGGGTGAATCGGACGCTTCGAGGCGTGGAGAAGCTCACGCGACGCGAACTCCTCGTGGCCGCCGGATCGGGCGTGGCGCTGGCTGCCGGGTCGCGCTTGGGGTCGAACCTGCTGGCGTGGCGTGTGAAGGCTGCGCCTGCCAAAACGCTGCGGGTGGGCATCTATGCTTACATGACCCAGGGCATCCCGTTCGATCAAGTGGTCAAGAACTACCAGCAGAGGCACCCGGATATCAACCTGGCTGTCGATCCGCTCCCCGGGGCGGTGGTGGCAGATTGGCCGGCCACCGTCCGGAAGCTCACGCTCGAGGCGCGGCAGCGCCAGTCGTCGGTCGACATCCTCATCGGTCCGACGCCGTGGATCGAGCCCGCCCCGCTGGCTCAGGCCGAGGCCATAGAGCCGCTGGAAACGTTGC
>CBRGMJ010000377.1:0-2638 GCA_967797525.1 uncultured bacterium
ACGTACGACGATCCGCCTGACATCCGCGATATGTGAGACGAACGCGGCCTCAGCGCCGGCAGCGTCGCCACGACGTAGGGCTGCGAGCAGCGCCCGATGCCGCCTGACAAATCCTTCTTTGGCGCGCGCGTCCACGATCCTCCGCGTGAGCGAGTCAAAGTACCAAAGCACCGGCCCAACCGACTGCCACATACGCAGCAGCACCGGGTTTCCGGCGATCCCGATGATCGTTTCGTGGAACGCGATATTGTGACCCGCGGCCTGCGGCCAGTTGCCGGCTTCCACCTCGCGGCCCATCGCCTCGATGATCCCCTGCAGCGTGCCCACCTGCGCGTCCGTGAGTCGGCCGGCGATGTACCGCGACGCGTGGCCTTCGAGCAGCTGGCGCACCGCATAGCAGTGCTCGGCATCCTGCGCCGACAGCGACGCCAAGAAGAACCCCCGCCTCGGGTGTCGGACGACCAACCCGGTGCTTTCCAGATAGGTGAGAGCTTCGCGGACGGGCGTGCGACTTACGCCCAACTGCGGTGCGATGGTGCTCTCGTTGAGCCGGTCACCGGGGCTCAGGCGCCCTTCGTACGTGGCTTTCAGGATATAGGCCTGGACCTGGTGATGGAGCGACACGGTCTGGATCGGCTCGAGCCCCAGACGCCCGGCTTCGACCCAGAACGGGAGAGCGGCATTGCTGCGCATCGTCAATTGTATACGATACACGATTGGTGAATCCCTGCGAGGCGTTCAGACGGTCGCGATGGGGAGGACCTGCCCCAGTCCGGCGGATCGGTAGGCTGTCTCGATCACCGCCACGGCCGCCAGGCCATCCTCAGGGGTGATGTCGGGGGACGCCTCCCCCTGCACGCACCGGACCAGGTGATCGATCTGCAGGTACACCGAACTCTCCGCGAACGAGCGCTGCTCCGCGCGGTCCGGTCCGTAGATCCACAGCGCCGGCCGGTGGGCGTCGACGAGCAGGGTCCCGTGGGATCCGGCGATGCGTATGGTCCGATCCCCCGGGTAGCCTTTCGGGTGCGTGTGAACACCTGTGCGTCCGACGGAGGTCGTGGCAATGATCCCGTGATCGAGGGTCATGGCTAAGAACGCGAAGTCCTCGGGCCCTTCGTGCCTCGCACCGGCGATCAGCCCGCGCGCAACCGTCGCGAAGACCGTGCGCACGTCACACCCGGTGAGGGCGCGAATCGCGTCCACCGGGTAGACGCCGAAGTTGCGCAACTCCCCGAGGCTGCTGACCGTGCGCCCGGTGGCGATCAGGAACTCGGCGTGGATCGCGTAGGGAAGCCCAATACGACCACGTGCAATCTGCTCTCGGGCTCCCCGGATCGCCGCATCAAACCGGTAGTGATAGGCCGGCATGGCCAGAATCTCGCGACGGCGGAGGGTCGCCACCATGGCGGCAGCGTCTGCGATCCCCCCGGCCATTGGCTTGTCGATCAGCAATGCCTTGCCGGAGCACGCCACCAGGTCTGTCAAGGCGGCGCGGCGGCGCAGCCCGCTGCAGAGGCTGACGACCTGCACGTCGTCGCGCCTCAGCGCTGACTCGGCGTCCGGCACATAGGGCACCCCCAGGGACGCGGCCTCGCGGCGGTTGAGGTCGTGCACCTCCGATGGCGCGTCGGCGGCGTCGGCCACCGCCACGATCCGGCAGCGCGGATGGCGGGCAAACGCGGGCGCGTACATCAGGCGCTGGTGGGTGCCATCATAGCTCTCGAAACTGAGCAGCAGGACACCGAGCGATTCACCCACGGCCATCCACCTCGGAGAGCTGCACGACCTGACCCGTCGCCAGCGACTGTTCGGCCGCGACGGACATGACAACGGCCAGCCGCCCCGCCTCTCCGGTGACCGGGGGCGCCGCGCCGTCGAGGATGGCGTCGACCCAGGCGGTCACGACCCGATCGAACCCGTCCTGATCGCTCCCACCGAAGCGCTCCATCCCGTGCTCGGTCAAGATCACCTGCTGCTCGCCGTCCCAGTCCAGGGCCAGCTCGCCGCGATCGCCGACCAACAGCAACGCGCGGTATCCCGGTCCCCGCGGGATGGCCGAGCGGCTCATCTCGCACGCCGCGGTGGCCCCACCGGCGTAGCCGATCACGACGTGAAAGTAGTCGAAGATGTCCAGCTGAGAAGACGTCTGCTTGAGACCTTGCGCGTAGACGCATACCGGCACGGCGCTGAGCAGATAGTTCGCCAGATCCATGAGGTGGACGCCGTTGTGCACCACGTGCCCGCCTGAGCGGTGCGCATCAAGCTGCCACGCCCGCCAGTCACTGGCCCAGAACCCCCCGCCGGCCATGATGCGAAGATAGGTGGGCCGGCCGATCATCCCCTCATCGAGCGCGACGCGGATCGCCCGCGCATAATCGTAGAAGCGGTGCGTGTGTGCCACCATCAGCGTCACGCCGTGAGCCCGGCAGGCCGCAAGGATGCGGTCGGCATCGGCGACGGTGGTCGCCATCGGTTTCTCCAGCAGCAGGTGCTTCCCCGCGCGGGCCGCCGCCATGGCCAGGTCGGCGTGCGTCCAGTTGGGGGTGCACAGGTCGACGGCGTGTACCTCGGGCCAGCGCAACATCTCCTCGGTGATGCTGGCAGAGCCGAGCAGGTCGCGTTCGATTGCCGGCTG
>CBRGMJ010000378.1:0-2618 GCA_967797525.1 uncultured bacterium
CGGCGAACATAGCGCAGCAGCGCGCTTCCGGCCTCGCGGGTCACGCTGACGCCGGGCACAGGCGCCGGCCCATCCGACGAGAGGCTGTAGACCTCCGGCAACAATCCGCCCTCGTGACGCATATAAATGAAGCCGGCGGCACCACCGTCCACGGCCTGCAGGTACTTCTCGCGCCGGCACGTGCGGGGCCGATGCGAGTATGCCGGGCAGCGGCTGTTGACCAACACCACGCGGTCACGGATTCGATCGCCGAGACTCGCGTATTGCGCCTGTGTCCCTTCCTCGACCCAGACAACCTCCGCCTCGATTGTCGCCGTGCCGTTCATCGGCAGGTTGAGGCACGGGATCGGGATCAGCGCTCGCCCATTGGGAAGTGCGTGGAGGCCGGCGCGCCCCGGATGCCAGTGGCGACACGAAAACTCCTCAAACGTAACGGTCAACCCCTGGTGGCGAAACCGGTCGGCGACGAAGTCACGGGCGCCGATCTCCTCGACATGGCCGCCATAGCGGTTGGGAAAACGTTCGACGAGCTCGAGACAGGTCAGCCACGGAACAGTAGACGTCCAGACATCGGCGATGATCTCGCGGTCGCGCGGGCCGAGGTCCATGGGGTGATGCGGTTAGTAGGCTTCCTGAATCTGTTCGCAGACCCAGTTCGAGGCGGCGTCGCGGTCCTTCGCCGGCCGCGGTTTGGTGTGGACGCCGTGCCGCAACTCCTCGGCCAGCGCCGTCAGATCGACGTCACCGTCCCATCCAACGAATACCGTTCGCCAGATGTGAGACCATTCCATACACTGTTCCCCCGTTCAATCTCCCGGACGATCAGGCACTCGTTTTCCCCGCCGCAACCTTCTGGCGTACGTACTCAATGATGCCCCCGGCTTCTACCAACCTGCGCATGAACTCCGGGATCGGCGCGGCTTGATGAGTGGTCCCGCGTCGCTCATTGGTGATCCGGCCGGTCGCCTGATCTACCGTCACGGTGTCGCCGTTCTCAGTGATCTGATACAGATCTTGACACTCCAAGAGCGGCAACCCGATGTTGAAAGCGTTGCGGAAAAAAATCCGCGCGTACGACTTGGCGATGATGCACGACACCCCGAGGCCCTTGATCGCGATCGGCGCGTGCTCGCGCGACGACCCCTGGCCAAAGTTCTCGCCGGCCACGATGATGTCGCCCGGTTTGATCTTCTCCGCCAGGGTCGGATCCAGATCCTCGAAACAGTGGGGCGCCAGCACCTTCGCGTCGGACGTGACCAGGTAGCGCGCCGGGATGATGACGTCGGTATCGACGTGGTCGCCGAGTTTCCAGGCGGTGCCGCGGAAGATCATGCCCCCACCCCCGCCGCCGTCCGACCCAACACCTCGTCGGGGTGCGCGAGCCGGCCCAATACCGCGCTGGCGGCCGCCACGGCGGGTCCGCTCAGGTAGGCTTTGCTCTCACGGTGTCCCATGCGGCCCACGAAGTTGCGCGACGACGTGCTCACGCACACCTCGCCGGAGGCCAGCACGCCCATGTGCCCGCCGATGCACGGCCCGCACGTCGAGGCGCTGACCACAGCCCCAGCTTCCAGAAAGATCTTGATCAGCCCCTCATCGAGCGCCTGGCGGTATATGCCGGGTGTCGCCGGGATCACGAGCATCCGCGTGCGCGCGTGTACTTTCCGGCCGTCGAGGAACCTGGCGGCGACGCGCAGGTCTTCGAGCCGGCCGTTCGTGCAGGTGCCGACGAACACTTGATCGACCGCCACACCTGCAACCTCGCGCACCGGCACGACGTTGCCCGGGGACGACGGCGCCGAGACGACCGGTTCGAGCCGGCTCGTGTCGTAGGTAAACACCTTCGTGTACTCCGCGTCGCGGTCGGCATAGACCGGCGTAAAGGCCCGTTTCGCGCGCGGCCGGACCCAGTCGAGCACGAGGTCGTCGGGCTCCATGATGCCGTTCTTGCCCCCGGCCTCGACCGCCATGTTGGTGATACTAAACCGCTCGTCCATCGTCAGGTGGCGCAGGGCGTCGCCGGTGAACTCCATGGCGCAGTACCGTGCCCCATCGACGCCGATGTCACCGATGATCTGCAAGACGATATCCTTGCCCGTCACCCACGACGCCGGCCGGCCGTTCAAGATGAAGCGCAGGGTCTCGGGCACGCGGAACCACAGCGTGCCGGTGGCCATCGCGGCGGCCAGATCCGACGACCCGACCCCGGTCGAGAACGTACCGAGCGCCCCGTGGTTGCACGTGTGTGAATCGGCCCCGACGAACACCTCGCCGGGCAGCACCAGACCCTCTTCGGGCAGCAACACGTGCGCGATGCCGGCTCGTCCGATTTCGTAGTAATAGGGCAGATCGTGTTTGCGGGCAAACTCGCGCATCACCTTGCACTGCTCGGCCGAGGCGATGTCCTTGTTGGGCGCGTAGTGATCGGGTACCATCGCCACACGCTGGCGGTCGAAGACCGTAGACACTCCGGTCTTCTCAAATTCGCGGATCGCCAGCGGCGCGGTGATGTCGTTGGCGAAGCAGAAGTCGATACGGGCCTCGACCAGATCACCGGGGCGGGCGACCGGTGAGTCGGTGTGGGCGGCCAGGATCTTTTCGGTGAGCGTCATCCCCAT
>CBRGMJ010000379.1:0-2615 GCA_967797525.1 uncultured bacterium
GCATCGCAAATTCTGGGACCGCTTTCCGCTTGAGCCGCCTCAGCTGGCGCACCGGCCGGCCGAGCGGCATGATGGCGCATACGGCAACGTGCGGGGGGATCCCCAGGAGCGCCTGCAGCGGCGGCTCCTGCGCGATCGCGAGCGTGGTGATGGTGCCTCCAAACCCCTCGTGCCGCGCGGCCAGCAGGATGCTCCACGCAAAGGGATAGATCGACGCCCCGCTGACGACGCCGACCCGTTTCAAATACTGATCTGTCGACGCCACCACCTTGAGATCGACGCAGATGATGAGGACGACCGGCGCCCTGAGCAGCGGCTCAATCATCCGACTGGGCACCCGCGTTTGCTCGATGGTCGCCGCGTCAACCGTCGTAGGATCGATGGTGTTCCAGGGATTCTCGCCGGCATGCACCTGCGCCATGTAGCGTTTGGCGGTTAGCGCGTTCAGTGCGGCGATCGCTTCCCGCGTGCCGCGATCGCGCACGACCAGCACGCGCCACCCCTGCCGGTTGCCGCCGCTGGGCGCGAACCGGGCGACGTTCAGGATCTTGAAGAGGGTGTCGTCCGGGAGCGGATCCGCCGTGAACTCACGCGTAGAGAACGTCGTACGCATGACCTCGTAGAGTTCCATGCACGCCTCCTGGAGTCTCCCTGAGTGAGCCCCCCTTCAATTCGTCTGGCGTGCACCGGCTCCCTGTGACTATGGCGGCCGTCCAGGCGGCCCTGCGATAGGGTGCTGCCTGGTCGCCTCACGCGAGGTTTGTACGGAGTGACCACGGGGTAGAAAGAGCCTGGAGGCTTCTTCGCGTACATCATTTTGCTCCAGTAGGGAGGTCATGAGATGAGAAGAGGCCATCTGCTTACTGTCTTGGTGTTTGTGATCGCCGTCGCGTTGACGATACCCCCGTTCGCCGGGGCGCAAATGCAATCGATCCCGGTGTTCGTTGACGGCGACCGGGTCGGGTTTGACCAACCACCGGTCGTGATCGGTGGTCGTGTCCTGGTGCCGTTACGCGGCGTGTTCGAACGTATGGGTGCCGTCGTCCTATGGAACGCGGCGACGAACACCGTCGTGGCGACGCGGGGCAACACACAGGTCCAGCTGGTTATCGGAAGCCGGCAGGCCTTCGTCGACGGGAATGCCGTCGGGCTCGATGTCCCGCCCCTGATCGTGGGGGGACGGACCCTCGTACCTCTCCGATTCGTGAGTGAAGCGATGGGCGCACAGGTCGACTGGGACGACGCCGCACGCACCGTGTACATCGTCTCCGGTCAAGCGGCCCAAGTCCCGCCGAGACCGGTCGCCCCTCAGCCGCCGGTGGCGCAGCCTGCTCCTCCACCACCACCCGTGGCGCAGCCCGCTCCTGTGCCGCCGGTCGAGCCGACAGCGGTGCAAGGCATCGTGTTCCGGACCGATACAGACGCCTCCAGAATCATGGTCGAGCGCGATGGTCGCGCCTACACCTTCTTCGTCACGCGAAACACCACGATCAGGCTGGTCGACGTCGATACGGGACGTGTTACCCCCGCTGAACTGAACGAGGTTCCGCCGGGGGTGCCGGTGCAGGTGACTGCAGGCCCGGCGGGCCGAGCGATCCTCATTCGTGCCACGGTTCGTGAGGTGGCCGGCGAGATCGACGCGGTGACAAACCGCGCCATCGTGCTCACCGACGGGCGGACGGTGGTCTTCGCCAACGAACCGCGGATCGCGATCGATGACTATGCGGCTTTGAGGCGCGAGCTACGGGCCGGTATGACGGTCACCTTGCTGCTCAATCCACAGAACAACGCGATTGTGGACGTGCGGGCCAGAACGGTGGCGCATGTGCCGCCGCGTCCTGACTCGCTCATCAGGTCAGTGACGATCTCCGCCGCGGCACCGCTGCACCCGGGTGAAGTACTGTCTGTGACGATGAACGGCGCGCCTCGAGGAGTCGCGGCGTTCCGGATCGAACGCGTGACGGACTGGATTGCCATGAGGGAACTCCCCGCCCGCCCCGGTGCGTATGTCGGTTCCTACACGATTCGCCGGGGTGACCGCGCACAAGATGCCCAGGTCATGTCGCGCCTGAGCGTCGGAGAAGTCGTCGGTCGTTCCACGGCTCCCGGCCTGGTGACCATCATCGCCGCCGGGACGGTGCCCGCGCCTGTAGTCACGGCGCCGGGCGCCGGGTCCGGCGTGCGCGCCGGGTGGGTGATTCGCGGCACAGCACTACCTGGACAGCAGGTCGTGGTTCGAGTGGACTACCGAACGCGGATCCTGGTTGTCACGGCCAGCGGAACGTTGGGAGAGTTCACCACCGTGGCGGACACGTCTGGTCGTTGGGCGGTAGCGATCAACCGTGACGCCCCTACGGGGTCCGACGTGACAATCACCGCGACAGCAGTGGATCAACAGTCTGGCCAGCGATCAGAGTCCACTGTGATTGCGGTCAGGCAAGTCTAGTCTCTGTCTAGTCTCTCGTGAACGCTGCGGAGCGCAGGTTTCACACGGAGCCTGCGCTCCGTCACATACAAGGTACGAGCGAAGCGAATCTTGAATCGATTCTCATGGGCCAACTCGAGAGCAAGATCGCCATCGTCGAGGGCTACACCGACGCCATCATGGCGCACCA
>CBRGMJ010000380.1:0-2615 GCA_967797525.1 uncultured bacterium
CGCGGAGTGCGGCGTACTACCTGGGCGCCATGTTGGCGGCGGGGGCGCGTGGTGTCCCGGTCGCCGTGGTCGGAACCGGCGTCGGCCCGATCAGGCGAACCTGGGTTCGGCGGCTTGCGGGGCGCGCGTTCGGCCGCGCCGGGGCGATTAGCGTCCGGGATGCCGATTCCGCCAAGCTGCTGCAAGAATTGGGAGTGACGGTGCCTATCCACAAGGGCGCGGATCTGGCCTTCTTGGCGCCGGGCGCAGACCGGGCGCGCGTACAGGCACTGCTGGCCCGGTACGGGTTGGATCGGGCCGCCGGCCGGATCGGCGTGGCGCTTCGCCCGTGGCCGGACTTGTGGAGCCCCGACGACCTCGGTCGCGGCGTCCGGCGCGTCGCCGACACCTACAACGCGCAGGTTGCGGTGCTGATGCTCGATCGTATGCGCGACCGGGATGTCAGCGAGGCGGTCGCCGCTGCCTCACGCGGTGTGCTCATCGACGTCGAATCCCCACAAGACCTGATCGGCATCCTGGGAGCGATGGACGTCGTGGTCGGCGCCCGCCTGCACGCGCTGATTTGCGCCGCCGCTCAGGGTGTGCCGTGCGTCGGCCTGGCCTACGACCCGAAGGTGTCGGCATTCATGACCGAGTTCGACCTTCCAGGCCTCCTGCCCGTCAGCGCGACTGGGCTGGCGGTGGCGGAGGCGCTGGCGCGCGCCTGGGACGGCCGCCCGGTCCTCCGGTCCCGCCTGCTGGCGGCGCTCCCGGCCGCTCGAAAGCGCGCGACAGCAGGGCTCGAAGCGGCGCTGGCCTTGTTGGGCGCGGTTCCTACGGAGCCGGGTGGCAGGAGTTGACCAAAGATGGACGGAATACGCTTGCGAACAGGCTAGTGGTCGCCGCATCCTAGGAGGCTCTGGTCCCCATGCCGGAGGTGCTCAAAGTCTCCGCAGACTCGAAGCCCAAGGCCGTTGCGGGCGCGATTGCGGCCGTGCTGCGGGAAAAGGGGATGGTGGAGGTTCAGGCGGTGGGCGCGGGCGCCGTGAACCAGGCCGTCAAGGCGATCGCGATCACCCGCGGATTCGTCGCGCCCAACGGTATCGATCTCATTGCGATTCCCGCGTTTACCAAGGTCGAGATCGAGGGTGAGGAGCGGACGGCGATCAAGTTTCTCATCGAGGCGCGTACGCCGCGCGGATGAACGGCACCGCCTACGGCGAACTGAAACTGTTCTGCGGGAATTCTGTCCCCACACTGGGGCAAGAGATCGCCGCATACCTGCACGTCCCGGCCGGGCGCGTGACGCTCATGCGTTTCGCCGACGGCGAGATCTACTGCCGGTACGAAGAGAACGCCCGCGGCGAAGACGCGTTCCTCATCCAGTCGACCTGTCATCCCGTCAACGAACACCTGATGGAACTGCTGATCATGGTGGACGCGCTGAAGCGCGCGTCCGCCGGCCGGATCACGGCGGTCATCCCGTATTACGGGTACGGACGGAAAGATAAAAAGGACGCCCCGCGCGAGCCGATCACGGGTCGCCTGATCGCCGATCTGTTGACGACCGCCGGGGTCAACCGGGTGCTGACGATCGACCTGCACGCCGGACAGATCGAAGGGTTCTTCAACATCCCGGTAGATCACCTCAGGGCGATGCCGCTCTTCGCCGACTATCTGGCCCGCAAGGGGCTGTCGAAGGGCGTCGTCGTGGCGCCCGACGACGGCGCGGTGCGCCGCAGCAAGCAACTGGCCGATCGCCTCGACCTGCCGCTGGCCGTCATCTTCCAGCGACGGATTGCGGCCGACACCAAGGAACCGGTGCAGGTGGTGGGGGAGGTCGAGGGCCGGGTCCCCATCATGATCGAGGACATCATCGACACCGCGGGGACCGTCAATCGCGCGGTCGACGTGCTCGTGTCCAGTGGCGCGATTCCCGAAGTCTACATCTGCGCCACGCACCCGGTGTTCGCCGGTCCGGCGTTGGAGCGTCTGTCGCGGCCCGAGATCCGCGAGGTCATCGTGACCAACACCGTCCCGATCCCGTCGGCCGGGCGGACGTCGAAGATCACGCTGATATCGGCCGCGCCGCTGCTGGCCGAGGCGATCCGGCGCATCCACCTCAACCAGTCCGTCAGCCTGCTGTTTACGTAAGTCCACCCGCCCGGTACGCTGGGGGGACGATGAGCACCGTCCGCACCCGCTATGCGCCCTCCCCGACCGGCTACCTACACATTGGGGGCGCGTGGGCGGCGTTTTTCGACTGGTTGTTCACCCGCCACGGGGGCGGCGCATTCGTCCTGCGTATCGAGGATACCGACCGGTCGCGCTCGACGGAGGAGTACGAGGCCGCCATCCTCGAGGATTTTCGGTGGCTCGGGATCACGTGGGACGAGGGTCCGGACATCGGCGGCCCGGTAGGGCCGTACCGGCAGACGGAGCGCGCCGAGTTCTACACGCGCTACGCGCACGAACTGGTCGAACGGGGCGCGGCGTATCCGTGCTACTGTTCCGAGGCAGAACTGGATGAAGAACGCCGGAAGGCGCGGGCAGGAGGGAGGCCCTACCGGTACTCGGGACGTTGTCGGAATCTCTCCGCCGAGGAACGAGCGGCGTTCGTGTTGGAGGGACGCAAA
>CBRGMJ010000381.1:0-2609 GCA_967797525.1 uncultured bacterium
CCGGTGTCGTCTCCGCCGGTGACCACGTTGAGCACACCCGGCGGCAGGCCCGCCTCCAGAGACGCTCTCGCGACTTCCAGGGTAGAGAGCGGCGTCTCCGACGCGGGTTTGAGCACCACGGTGTTCCCGGCCGCGAGCGCGGGGCCGATCTTCCAGGCAGCCATCATGAACGGGTAGTTCCACGGCGCAATCGACGCGACGACGCCGACGGGTTCGCGACGGACAATGCTGGTATGCGCGGATGAGTACTCGGATGCGCTCTGCCCTTCAAGCCGTCTTGCCGCGCCGGCGAAGTACCTCAGATTGTCGATGCCGAAGGGGATATCGCTATCCTGCGCCAGTTTGATCGGCTTCCCGGCGTTGCGGGACTCCAGGGTCGCGATCTGCTCGGCGCGCGCCTCGAGCAGGTCCGCCATCTTCCACAGGACCGTCGCCCGCGTCCCTGGACTCGCCGCCGACCACGCCTCGAACGCCTCGCGGGCGGCCGCCACGGCGCGGTCGACGTCCTCAGGGCCCGCCATCGGCACTGTCGCGATCGGTTCTTCCGTGCTGGGATCGATGACCGTGGTCGTCTTACCGCCTGCGGCGTCTACCCACTCGCCACCAATGCACATCTGGGCGGGCGTCATGCGCTCCTCCTCTACGCCGTTGTCCACGCCGGACTTCATGATGGGCGCCCCACGCTCCTTCCCGGCGACCTCGGGGAGGATTTCATCGAGGTGAAGCGAAGGTGAGGGCGATTTTCCCGCCGCCAAATTTCGGTCTCCACAAAGGGGGTACGTGTATGAGGAGTTGGGCTCGGGTGTTCGCCCTAATAGCTGCGGTTGTGCTTGCCATCCCCTACTCGGCGTTGACCGTCAGGGCGCAGGGCACCATGCTCCAGTCGGTGGGCGCCGGTGAGGGAGCCGTGTCGATCGTCGCCTGGGCGGGCTACATCGAGCGCGGCGAACTGGACAAGAGCTTCAATTGGGTGACGAGCTTCGAACAGTCGACGGGTTGTAAGGTCAGCGTGAAGACCGCCGCCACCTCTGATGAGATGGTTGCCCTGATGAACGAGGGCGGTTTCGATCTGGTCACCGCCTCGGGTGACGCCAGCACCCGCCTGATCCGGGGCGGCCGCGTGCAGGAGGTCAACCTCTCTTTGATTCCGAGCTGGAACAAGGTTGATCCGCGCCTGCAGAATGCCCCGTGGCATACCGCCGATGGCAAGCACTACGGCGTGCCGTATCAGTGGGGTTCGAACGTGCTGATGTACAACACCAGGGTGTTCAAAACACCCCCCAAGAGCTGGAGTGTCGTCTTCGCCGAGCAAAAGCTGCCAGACGGAAGACTCAACAAGGGCCGTGTCCAGGCCTTTGACGGTCCCATCTATGTGGCGGATGCCGCGCTGTACCTCATGTATCACAAACCGCAGCTTGGCATCAAAGATCCCTACGCCCTCGACGCCAAGCAGTTCAAGGCGGCGCTCGATCTGCTGCGCCAGCAGCGCAAGATCGTCCAGCGGTATTGGCACGACGCGTTCATCCAGATGGACGACTTCACGAACGAAGGTGTCGTGGCCTCAAGCTCGTGGCCCTTCCAGGTGAACATCTTGAAGAGCAAGAAGAAACCGATCGACAGCGTGATCCCCCAGGAGGGTGCAACGGGCTGGGCCGACACCACCATGATGCACGTCAACGCGCCGCACCCGAACTGCTCGTACAAGTGGATGGAGCATTCCGTCTCGTTGAGCACGCAAGGCGACCTGGCCGCCTGGTTTGGCTCTGTGCCGGCGGTGTTGGATGCGTGCAAGGGGAACAAGTTGCTCGGGCCAAAGGGGTGCGAAACCAACGGCCTGGGGAACTTCGGGAAGATCCTCTTCTGGCGAACCCCGGTCGCCAACTGCGGCGGAAACCGCGCGTGCGTCCCGTATCACGAGTGGGTCACCAACTACATTGCGGTGATCGGGGGGCGCTGAGTCCCCGACCCGTCCGCATGCGCCTGGTGATCTCTGTCGAGGGTCGCGAAGGCCCGGTGCTCGAGCGCCGGGCCTTCGGCAAGGCTCGAGACCGCAGCCCGCGCTGAACCTGATGCAGGATCATCCCAGCACCGCCTCCGCACTCCCTCTCCTTCCTGCCGTGCGGCTGCGGCACGTCAGCCGGCACTTCGGTGACGTCCGGGCGGTTGATGATGTCAGCCTTGACATCCTCGACGGCGAGTTCTTCTCGCTGCTGGGACCCTCTGGCTCTGGCAAGACCACATGTCTGCGGTTGATCGCCGGCTTCGACCACCCGACGGCGGGAAGCATCGAATTGCACGGGGCCGACGTGTCGGATCTTCCCCCGTACGACCGCGACGTGAACACAGTCTTTCAGGACTACGCGCTGTTCCCTCATATGTCGGTCGGTGACAATGTCGCGTATGGACTGATGATTAGGAGGGTGTCCAAGCGCGAACGCGAGGATCGGGTGCGCGAGATACTGGAGATGGTGCGGCTCGCGGGGATGGCCGGCCGACGGCCTTCGCAGCTCTCAGGCGGCCAGCGCCAGCGAGTCGCGTTGGCGCGTGCCCTGGTGAACCGGCCTCGCGTGCTGCTTCTCGACGAGCCGCTCGGCGCGCTCGACCTGAAG
>CBRGMJ010000382.1:0-2602 GCA_967797525.1 uncultured bacterium
CCTGGCCGAGGTCCTGGCGCCGGTCCTCGGCATGGACCGATCAGAGATCCTCGCGCGGATCGCCGGCGGCCGCCAGCGGCGGTTCGAACCGGTCACGCTGCGCCGCGACGTCAACAAGACGATCGTCATGACGCTCGAAGAGCACCGGCTTGATCTGCCCGGTGTCGTCATTCAGGCCGAACCCGTTCGTGATCATCTGAAGGGCGAGGCCGCCGCGCACGCGTTGGGGTATCTCGGCGAAATCAATGAGGACGAAATGAGCACCAGGCCTGGGTATCGGGCCGGCAGTCTCATTGGCAAGTCCGGTGTGGAACGTGTCTATGACAACGTACTCCGCGGCGTTGATGGCCGCCAGCGCGTCGAAGTCGACGCGGCAGGCCGCCCGGTCCGGGTGCTCGCCCGCGAAGCGTCGCAGCCGGGCCAATCGTTGGTGCTCAACATCGACGCCGATCTCCAGGCGGTGGCCGAGACCGCGTTGGGTGATCGCACTGGGGCCGTCGTCGCGATGGATCCACGCAATGGGGAAATTCTGGTGATGGTGGCTCACCCGGCGTTCGATCCCAGCCAGTTTGCAGGCGGCATCAGCCCGGCCAACTGGAAGCGACTGACCGGTGACCGGCGTATCCCGCTGCTCAACCGCGCCACGGAGGGCACGTATGAGCCGGGGTCGGTGTTCAAGATCGTCACGGGACTGGCCGCCTTGAACGAGGGCGTCGCGCGGCGCGACACGATTTTCAACTGTAACGGGCAGCTCGCGCTCGGTCGTTGGATCTTTCACGACCTTCACGCCTACGGGCCGATCAACTTCATGAGAGGCGTCGCCGTGTCGTGCAACATCGTGTTCTGGACGGTCGGCGGCCAGCTTGGCGACGAGCGGCTCCATCGATATGCGCGGATGCTTGGGCTGGGGCAGACGACCGGCGTCGATCTGCCCACCGAGGCCAACGGGACGATACCCTCCGCCGAATGGAAGCGGCGCATCTACAAGGAGCCGTGGTATCCGGGCGACACCCTGAACATGGCCATCGGCCAAGGCTACGTCGTAGTGACGCCCCTACAGATCGCGCGGATGGTCAGCGCGGTCGCCAACGGCGGGACCCTGGTTGCGCCGCGGCTGGCGCGTCGCGTGCTTGCCCCGGACGGGTCTGAGGTTATGGCGTATGCCCCCGTGACGACGGGCCGGCTCGCCGTCCAGCCCGAATCGCTGGCGACGCTACGCGAGGCACTGCGCATGGTCGTCGAGTCCGGCACCGGGACGGCGGCGGCGGTCCCGGGGTTGGCGATTGCGGGGAAGACCGGGAGCGCGGAGAACCCGCGCGGCATCCCGCACGCGTGGTTTGTGGGGTATGCTCCGGCCGACCGCCCGGCCCTCGTCGTCGTCGCCTTTGTCGAGCACGGCTTTCGCGGAGGCGTCACGGCTGCCCCGATCGTCAAGGCCATCTTTACGGCCGCGCAGCAGGCGCTGCTCGCGGCCTCCGCCGATGGAGCCCGGCCATGAAGCTGCGGTGGGCGCGTGAGGTCGACTGGGTGCTCGTCGGGACGACCTGCGCGCTGGTGGTGTACGGCGTGGTGATCCTCGTCTCAGCAACACACGGCGCCGCTGAGGCCAGCGCGTTTCTGCGCGCGCGCGTGCTCCACCTGTGTCTGGGGATCGCCGCGCTGGTGGCGGTGTCGACCATCGACTATCGGCGTCTGGCGTCGCCCTGGCCGGTCCTCTATGCGGGGACGCTGCTCTTGTTGGCCTCCGTGCTCGTCATGGGGGAGTCGCGGCTCGGCGCGCAGCGATGGATCGTGCTCGGACCGTTTGGCGGGTTCCAGCCGTCTGAAGCCGCCAAACTCGCGATCGTGTTGACCCTCGCCCGCCACCTCGACCCGGTCAAGACCGTGCGCCGGCTCCGCGAGCTGACGCCGTATATCTTGCACGTCGGCGTGCCAATGCTGCTGATCGTCCGTCAGCCCGATCTGGGGACGGCGCTGGTACTCGGCGCGATCTTGCTGGCGATGCTCTATGTGGCCGGCGCGCGTCTGCGTGTGCTCGGGGGGCTTGCGACCGCGGCCATGGCCATCGCCCCGCTGGCGTGGCACGTGCTGCACGACTATCAGCGGCGCCGTCTCATGGCGTTCCTCGATCCGTCGGCCGACCCGCTCGGGGCGGGGTATGCCCTGATCCAGTCGCGGATTGCGGTTGGCTCCGGGCAGCTCTTTGGGAAGGGACTCTTCGCAGGGACCCAGAACCTGCTGCGGTTCATCCCCGAGCAGCACACCGACTTCATCTTTACGGTCGTGGGGGAGGAGCTGGGTTTGCTTGGCGCCACTGTGCTGCTGGCGCTGTATCTGATCTGGTTGTGGCGCGCGTTGGAGATCGCGGCCGGGGCCCGCGATCGGCTGGGAGCGCTCATCGCCACGGGTATTGCAACGATGATGGCGTTTCACGTCGTGATCAACATCGGGATGACGATCGGCCTGATGCCGGTGACTGGCATCCCTCTGCCGTTGATGAGCCACGGCGGGTCGTCGCTATTGACGACCCTCGCCGCCGTCGGGTTGCTGCTGAGCATCCGCGCGCGGTCGGTCGGGCAGTTCGGCCGTTCGTCGCCGGTCT
>CBRGMJ010000383.1:0-2595 GCA_967797525.1 uncultured bacterium
AAACCGCTGCGAGAGTCCCGGCTCGAGATCGGTCGCTTCGTCCACACATTGGAGCACTACGCGGGTTTGGCCAAGAACCTGCGGGGCGGCTATGTGCCGAACCTGGACGAGGGCGCGTATGGCATGATCCTCAAGATGCCGCTGGGCGTCGTTGGCGCGATCGTCCCCTGGAACTTTCCGACGACGCTCCTCGGGAACAAGCTTGGACCCGCACTGGTAACCGGCAACACGCTCGTCGCCAAGCCGGCCGAGACCACGCCGCTCACAACGCTTCGCATCGCAGGGCTGATGCACGCGGCCGGGCTGCCGGCCGGCGCGTTCAACGTGATCACGGGATCCGGATCGGTCGCCGGGCGCGCGCTGGTCGAGCACCCCCTCGTGCGCAAGGTGGGGTTTACCGGGTCGACCCCCGTCGGCAAGAGCATCATGACTATGGCGGCCGCCGATCTGAAGCGGGTCACGCTCGAACTGGGCGGATCCGATCCGCTGATCGTCTGCGACGATGCCGATCTCGACGGCGCGGCCAGCGCGGCCAGTGTCGGCCGGTTCTTCAACTGCGGGCAGGCCTGTCTGGCGGTGAAACGGCTGTACCTGTTTCGGGGTATCGCCGATGCGTTTGTCGACCGGTTGGTGGCTAAGGTCGGACGGCTCAAGGTCGGCCCGGGCACGATGGATGGGATCACACTGGGTCCGCTGCACACCGTCCGGGGCCGCGAGGAGATCGAAGCCCAGGTCGCGGACGCTGTGGCCTCGGGCGCGAAGGTGCTGGCCGGTGGGCGGAGACCCACCGGCGATGTCTACAACCGCGGGCACTTCTATGAACCAACGCTGCTGCTCGAACCCCGGCGCGACTCGCAGGTCGCCACGGACGAAGTCTTCGGACCGGTGCTCCCGATCTGGCGGGTCGGCGATCTTGACGAGGCGATCCGGCTGGCCAACAGTTCGATCTTTGGGCTCGGATCGTCGATCTGGACGCGTGATCTCGACCGGGCCTCGCACGCGGCCGAGCGGCTGGAGGCGGGCTACACCTGGATCAACTCTCCGCAGAAGATCTACGATGAGCTGCCGTTTGGCGGAGTGAAGCAGAGCGGGCAGGGCAAAGAGCACGGCATCGAGGCGCTCGACTACTATATGGAGACCAAATCCGTTGTCATCAAAAGGTCATCCTGAAGAGGGCGAACAGCGATGACGATCCCGGAACGCTACAATGTTTCGTCCTTGCTCGATCGTAATCTCACCGCCGCGGATCGGGTCGCGATCTCGTGCGGCGACGAACGGGTCACGTACCGGGAACTGATCAGGCGGGTCAATCGATTCGCGAGCGCGCTCAGCAGTCATGGGGTTCGGCGGGACGAGCGCGTCGTGATGGTGCTCAACGACACCCCCGCATTTCCCGTCGCGTTCTTCGGCGCGATCCGCGCGGGGTGCGTCCCGGTGCCGGCCAATCCGCTCTTAAAGTGGGAAGACCAGCGGTACTTCATCACGGATAGTTACGCCCGGGCCGTGATCGTGGATCAGGAGCACTACGAGAAGGTCCAACGGGCGCTGGACGGCCATCGCGACCGCGTCGAGGTCATCGTCGCCAACGGCACGATCCCGGGGACCACGTCCCTCGACGAGTTTCTGCGCTCGGGTCACGACGAGGTTGCGCCGGCGGACACGCACCGCGACGACATGGCCTTCTGGCTCTACAGCTCGGGCAGCACCGGCAACCCCAAGGGCGTCGTGCACCTCCACCACGACATCCCGTTTTGTTGCGAGGCCTACGGCAGACACGTGCTCGAGATCCGCGACACGGACATCACCTTTGCGGCCTCAAAACTGTTCCACGCGTACGGCCTGGGTGCGAATATGTACTTCCCATATTGGGTGGGCGCATCGACCGTGCTGTATCCGGGTCGCCCGGCGCCCCAGACGATCTTCGAGATCATCCAGCGATACCGGCCCACGCTCTTTTTTAGCGTGCCGACGTTCTACAACGCGCTGCTAAACGTGCCCGACGCGCGCCGCTACGATCTCTCTTCGATCCGTCTGTGTGTGTCCGCGGCGGAGGCGCTGCCCCCGGAGATCTGGCGGCGCTGGAAAGAGGCGTTTGGCCACGCGTTGTGCGACGGGATCGGCACCACCGAGCTGCTGCACATCTTCATGTCGAACACACCGGAAGCCACCACCCCCGGGTCCAGCGGCCGGCCCGTGCCCGGCTATGACGTGCGGGTCGTCGACGACGACGGGCAGCCGGTCGCGCCGGGACACGCCGGGCACCTACTCGTACGGGGTGACTCCGCCGCGCCGTTCTACTGGCACTTTCACGAGAAATCCAAGGTCACGATGGTCGGTGACTGGATGCGCACCGGCGATTGGTATCGTGTGGGCGAAGACGGCGTCTACTATTCTGAGGGCCGATCCGACGACATGATGAAGGTCGGCGGGCTATGGGTGTCTCCGGTAGCGATGGAGAACGCCCTGATGGAACACGTTGCCGTGTTGGAGGCCGCGGTGGTCGGCGTGCCCGTCGAAGGGCTGAACAGGATGAAAGCCTTCGTGATCCTGCGTGAGGGCCGGCAGGGGACCCAGGCCCTGGTCGAAGAGTTGCAG
>CBRGMJ010000384.1:0-2587 GCA_967797525.1 uncultured bacterium
GGCGAGTTCGAAGGCCCTCGCCAAACCCACCAGCCGTGGCAAATGGTAGGTACCGCCCGAATCGGGGATCAGACCGATCCGCGAGAACACTTCGATGAAGCGCGCGCGGTCGGAGGCGATCCGCATGTCGGCGGCCAGCGCCAGGTTGCAGCCCGCGCCTGCCGCCACGCCGTTCACGGCGGCGATCACCGGTTTCTCCAGCGTCGACAGACGCAGAATGATGGGATTGTAGCGCTGCCGGATCGACTCACCGTACGAGACGTCGCCGGCCCCGGTCCGATCACGCAAATCCTGACCGGAGCAAAAACCGCGACCGGCGCCGGTGAGGACGATGCAGCGGACGTCGGTCGACCGATCGGCGAACCGCAGGACATCCTGCAGGTCCTTTGAGAGTTGCTCGTTCACCGCGTTCAGTACGTCGGGACGGTTCAACGTGACCGTCAGGACGCCGTCGGTCTGGGCGACCAGCAGGGTCTGAGGCGTCGGCAGGTCAGTCATCACGTCCTCCTCTTTACCGCCCCTTGAATATCGGCGGCCGCTTCTCCAGGAATGCCGCGATGCCCTCGTTCTTGTCGTCGGTCGAGAACAACAGGTAGAATGCCTTCCGCTCGTAGTCGAGCCCGGCCTCCAGGGTGGTATCGAAGGCCTTGAGGATCGACTCCTTGGCCAGCCGCACCGCGACCGGCGGTTTCGAGGCGATGACCTGCGCCAGGTTCTTGGCCTCGGCCAGCACGAGCTCATCTGGGACCACGCGCGTGACCAGCCCCATCGCGTACGCTTCGGCCGCGGGCACATGCCGCCCCGTCAGGATGATCTCCATCGCGCGCGCCTTGCCGGCCGCGCGGGTCAGACGCTGCGTCCCTCCGGCCCCCGGCATGATGCCGAGGTTGATCTCGGGCTGGCCGAACCGCGCCCCCTCCCCGGCGATCACGATGTCGCACAACAATGCGAGTTCGCATCCACCCCCTAGCGCAAAACCCCGCACGGCGGCGATGATCGGCTTGCTGATCTTGCGGATGCGCTCCCATTGCTGAAAGCGATACCCTGTCAGCATGTCGACCGGTACCGCCTTGGCCATCTCTCCCACGTCGGCTCCGGCCGCAAAGGCGCGGTCGTTGCCCGTCAGGACGGTGCAGTGCACCGCGTCATCGCGCTCGAACGCCTCCAGCGCGTCGGCGAGTTCGTTCATCGTGTCCCGGTTGAGGGCATTGAGGACCTTCGGGCGGTTCAGGGTGATGACGGCGACCCCGCCATCCTGCTCGACCAAGATGTTGGCGTACGGCATGGATCCTCCTCGTGGCGGTGCTGACCGTGGGCGCGCACTGTCGGCCGGCTAGCGCGGCAGCGGTTCGCCGCACTGCCCGCAGTACCGGAACCCCTCAGGCAGCGGCGACGCCCCGCACGACGGACAGCGTCGCGCGTAGGGCCCCCAGGGGAGGTCTGGTGAGCCCCCCTGGGCGAAACGCTTCCGGATGCCGGCATAGTCGACGGGCCGCTTCTCGTGAAAGGCCGTGATCCCCTCGTGCGTCTCCGGCGCGTCCGCGTGCAGGGTGAGCCAATCCCGGGCGTGTCCGACGGTGAGGTGCCATGAGAGGTCCCGCCAGAAGTTCAGCTGCTGCTTGGTGTATCGCGTCACCTCGGGCAGCTTCTCGACCAGCCGCACCACCAATTCATCGACCGCCGCGTCGAGCCGCGCGCGCGGGACGACGCGGTTCACCCAGCCCCACTCCAGCGCCTGTGCCGCGGTGACCGGTTCGCACAGGAAGAGGATCTCGCGGGCGCGCCGCTCGCCGATGATCAGCGGGAGCCACTGGGTGGCGCCGGCGGCCGGCACGCTGCCCCGGGCCGTCCCGACGTGTCTGATCACGACGTCGTCCGCCGCCACCGCCAGGTCGCACGCCATGTTGAACTCGTTGCCGCCGCCGACGGTCAACCCGTTCAGCCGGGCGATCGTCGGTTTGCCGATGTTCCGCAGCCGTTCCTGGGCTTCGATAAACGCGCCCATCCACTTCCAGTAGTCGGTCGGGGATCTCAAGAACCGCCGCTGCTCATCCAGATCCGCGCCCGCGCAGAAGGCCCGATCCCCGGCCCCGGTGAGGATGACGACGGCCACGCGATCGTCCCATGACGCGTCCTCGAACGCGCGGCTCATCTCGCGCAACGTCAGGAAATCGAGCGCGTTCAGCACCTCGGGCCGGTTGATCACGACCGTGGCGCGGGCGGCGTCCTTGGTGTACTGAATCCGCTCGAAACCAAACGCGGTGGGATCCTGGGGGGTCGGGTACCGCATGGTGGGGCCTACTCGACGATCACGACCTCGTATCCACGCGCGCGCACCCGATCGGCCAACTGCACAGCGGTCGCGCGGTTGCGAAACGCGCCGACGCGTACGAGAAGGAGTCCCCGTTCACGGACGACGTACGGATCGAACCCATCGCGCTTGAGCGCCGTCATCCGCTCCGCGGCATTCTCGCTGGTGGCAAACGCGCCCACCTGGACCTTGTAGAGAATGACCTGTACGGGCGCGGCCTGGCTCGTCGCGGGCGTAGCCGCCGTCGGGCGCGGGGTCGGGGCTGCGCGCGGCGTG
>CBRGMJ010000385.1:0-2585 GCA_967797525.1 uncultured bacterium
GACGTCGTCTCGCAGTGCACGACGGCGACGTGGGTGATTGCGGAATCTGTCGCCAGCGCGTTGGCCACGGTGTGTGGATCGACCGACTCATCCTCGCCCCACTCCAGCGTCGTGTGCGCGCGGCCGATCACCCGGCATATGTGCGCCATCCGGTGGCCATAAGAGCCGTTGATCAGGATCAGTAGTTTACCGGCACGCGGCATCATCGTCCCGATCATAGCCTCGACCGCAAACGTGCCCGATCCCTGCAAGAGCACAGCCACGTGGGTCCCTTCACCGCCGGCCATCTCGACCAGACGCTGCTGCACGCGGCGATTCATAGCGACAAACGCCGCGTCGCGTGACCCCCAATCGCGCAGCATGGCCTCCTTGGTCGTCCGCGAAGTCGTGAGCGGACCGGGCGTCAACAACAGAGGCTCGTGGTCGGGATCACTCGCGGCGTGGGACACCGGGGCTACCTCCTTCTCCAGGCCTGCGTCCGCGCCAGGGCCAGCGCGAGCAGCAAATGGAGGCCCTTGACCGCGGCCGACGTCACTACGATCATCATCGCCATCGCCGCCGCGGCGCCCTGATGACCGGCATCATCCATGTAGACCACGGAGATCGATGACACCCGGGTATGCGGCACCCACAAGAAGATGACGGCTGAGACGGTCGTCATCGCGTTCACAAACATGTAGACTGCAATATCCAGAATCGCCGGCAGACAGACCGGCACCGTCACTTTCCAGAACGTGCGATAGAACGGCGCCCGCAGCGACGCCGATACGGCCTCGAACTCGCCGTCCAGCTGCTTGAGTGCCGTTACGGCCGTCAGATGGCCCACCGTGTAGAAGTGCGCCACCGTGTTGATCACCAGGATGGCCATCGTGCCGTATAAGAAGGTCAGCGGGTTCCTCGGGTTGTTGAAGAAGAAGATGTAGCTGAGACCCAACACGAGCCCCGGCACGGCAAGCGGGAGCATGGCAAACAATTGGACCACCGCGCGCACGGCCAGGAGTCCACGAGTTTTCTCCTGTAAGTACGCGCCGGTGAAGATCAGGGCCGGCCCCACGAGCGCGGTCCACGCCGCGAGCTTCAGCGAATTCCGGTAGGGCAGCCATCCCGCCGTTTCGAATCGCGTGAAGTCGTAGTTGCCTAGACCCAGGCTCAGGTTGTACGGCCAGAACTTGATGAGCGACGCCCAGGCCGCAGTCGCCAGGATACCGATGATCGGGATGATGATGAGGGTGCAGAACCCGAAGAAGAGCCAGTCCGAAACCGGCTTTGGTTTTGGGGCAAACGGCACAGCCTGCGCGGTCAGCTGCGCCTGTTGCTTGCGCCGGACGAAACGCTCGGCCCCAAACGACAGGACGGCCGGGATCAGGAGCATCATCCCAACCACCGCGCCGATCTCGAAGTTCTGCTGACCGATGACCTGTTTGTACACGTCGGTGGCCAGCACGTTGAACCGGCCGCCGATCACCTTTGGCGCTCCGAAGTCGGTCATCACGAGCGTAAACGCGACGAGACCCGCGCCGAGCACTCCGTATCGCACACCCGGCAACGTGACGGTGGAGAAGATCCTCAACGGCGAGGCGCCCAAGGACTCGGCCGACTCGTAGAGCCGGGCGTCCGCCGTGTTCAGCGCTGTCACCAGGATCAGCATCGCGTGGGGGAAGATATAGAAGGCCTCGGCGATCACAATCCCCAGTGGGCCGTAGATGGAGCGGCCGAACAAGAGGCCCCGCAACAGGCCCTGGTTGCCGAACAGGTAGATGAGGGCGATCGCCGGGAGCAAGGATGGCGCGAGGATGGGGATGAGCGAGAGCGTGCTGAAGAGCCCCTTCGCCTTCATAGAACTGCGCGTGAGCGCGTAAGCGTACATGAACGCGCCGGGTAGGACAATGATTGTCGCGATGACCGCGATGTAGATGCTGTTCCAAAACGACTCGAGGAGCGCTGGGCTGGAAAAGTACGTCGTGTAGTTGGCCAGTCCGACAAACGCGCCCTTGCGGCTTAGGAAACTCTTCGAGAGGAGTGCCCAGAGCGGCAGCGCGATGGTGACGAGCAGCCATACCGCCATGAGGACCACCGCGCCACGGGCGATCCACTCGTCACGCGCCAGCCCTCGGGTGGCCGGGGCGGCGGCAATGGCGGTGGCCACGGCGGGTCAGTCCCTCGCGAAGATGCGGATGCGGTCGGCCGGCAGTGATGCCGTGATGCCCTTGCCCGGCGCCAGGTCGAGCTCGCGCTGCAGGTGGATGGGGATGTCGGCCCGCACGTCCGCTCCATTGCCCTTCGGGCGCAAGGTGGCGCGATAGAACGACCCGAGGAAGTCGAGCGCCATGATGACCACAGGCATAGCGTTGATCGTTTTTGCGTCCGCGCCACGCACATCGAGATCCTCTGGGCGGAAACAGATCTGCACCGCGGCCTGATTCGGCAGCCCGTTCGTCTCCCCGCACTCGAGTACCGCGTCCCCGATCCGCACCCGTCCCGGCGCAACGAGTACACCGTCGAGAAAGTTCATCTCGCCGACGAAGTCGGCTACGAACGGCGTCAGCGGCGCGCGATAGACTTCCATTGGTGTGCCGATCTGCTCG
>CBRGMJ010000386.1:0-2581 GCA_967797525.1 uncultured bacterium
TCTTTTGCATAGTGTTTTTGTATCTTTGAGCGAGAGATAGCGTAGGTACTGTTCGTACACTGGGCGGTCGAACCCCATCGACCGGCGGAACGCTTCGATCTCTTCCTTACTTACATCGTCGGCGGGTAGCAGCAGCGCGACCGGGTCACCCGCCAAGAACATCAGGCCAAAGACAATCACCGACACGCCCAAAATGACCAGAACCGAGTGAAGCAACCGCTGGACGAGATACCGGCCCACGGGCGCGCTAGACCCGTCGCCCGTTTGCTGCCCGGCGGCACACGTCGCCAAAAGCGACAAGAGGCCAGGGTCCGGTCAAGACCCTGGCGCCCCTGCGCGTCGCGAACACCTTAGGCGCCCGGCGGTCGCCTCACTTGACGATGGTACCGGCGCTGAAGAGATCGACGAGTTCGTCCGGTCGCGCCACGAAATTCACTCCATCGCGAATCGCGTAGATCTCGACCAGATGGTGGAGGAACAGTACCGGCGCTTCTTCCCGGATCATTGCCGCGGCCCGGTGGAGTGACTCCTGCCGGACTTTCGAATCGAGACTCGACCGAGCGCGATCGACGGCGCGGTCGATCTCGGGGCGGGACCAGTACGGACCGACGCCCCACGGCTGGTTCGTCACGAAGAGACTGTGGTAGATGCCGGCGGCGTCGTATGGACCCGCAAAAGCGAACAGATTCAGGGAACTGAGCTTCTTCTCGAGCTGCGCCTTTCCGTACACGCCCCATTCGAACGGCGTCACCCTCGCCTGCACGCCCACCCGCGCCAACTGCGCGGAGATCACCTGCGCGATCTCCTTGTCGAGCGTATACCGGCCCGCCGGTGTCCACAGATCGATCGTGAACCCGTTTGGGTACCCGGCCTCAGCGATGAGTTGCTTGGCTTTCTCCTGATCAAATGGGTACGGCTTCATGTCCGGGTTGTACCCAAAGAACACCGGCCCCACGACTTGGGCCTTGGCCACGACACCGAAACTGCGAAGCAGGTTCTTGACGATGCTCTCCTTGTTGACGGCATAGTTGAGGGCCTGCCGGACCCGCTTGTCGTCCAGCGGCGGCCGGTCCGGCCGCATGATGAGAAACATCGTGCGGAGCGTGGGTGTTGTCGCGATCCGGATACCCTTGTCCCGACCGATGGCCTCGGCCTGATCGGGCACCACCGCGGGGATCAGATCCACCTCGCCGGTTCGCAACAGCGACACGCGGGTTGCGTACTCGGGGATGGGGCGGAAGGTGACCCGCTTCACTCTGGGCACCCCTCCCCAATAGTTTGGGTTGGCCTCCGCCACGATCCGGCCGTCTTTGATCCATTCCTTGAAGATAAACGGCCCGGTGCCGTTTGGCTTCAGGGCGAACTGCGCCTCGCCGACCTGTTTGAAGTACTGCGGCGGGATGATCGGCTGGCGGAACAACGTCGCCGAGACCAGTGTCGGATCGGGAGCCTTTGTGATGAAGTGCACCGTGAGCGGATCAATGACCTTGATCTCCTGGATGGTCGAGATCTGGCCGCGGCCGGGAATCTTGTTCGCGGGGTCGAGGACGCGATCGTACGTGAACTTCACGGAGTCTGCGGTCAGGGGCTCACCGTTATGGAACTTGACGCCCCGGCGGAGCTTGACCTCCCATGTCGTCTCGTTGACGTTCCGCCACGACTCGGCCAGCCGCGGGGCGATTTTCCCGTCCACAGTCCGCCACAAGAGGAAGTCATAGAAGTAGTTCGCGATGACGGTGTCGTTCGTCACGGTGGGCCGCGCGGGGTCCAGCGTCGTCGCGTCCGTTGTCAGGGCGACCGTGACTTCGGTCTTCATGGCCATGGGCGCCGCCCATGAGAGGTCCTGGGGCCCACCAACAAGCGCTGGTATCAGAAGCACCACCACTGCCATGACGACCGTC
Source organism: uncultured bacterium (assembly GCA_967797525.1). Classification (GTDB taxonomy): domain Bacteria; phylum Sysuimicrobiota; class Sysuimicrobiia; order Sysuimicrobiales; family Humicultoraceae; genus JBGPNN01. Next base: position 1,902 of record CBRGMJ010000386.1, read on the forward strand.
AGCCGTACTGTAGTCATCCCTCACCTCCTCGGAGTCTTGCCGCGGGTTCCCCGCGGTCGAGCCTGCCCTACGGAGCGCCTGTCGGAGTGCAGGACCCCGGCGAACGCCGTCTCGTGGGATCCTCCGTGGGTGTACAGATAGATCGTGACATCGTCGGGGCGTTTGTCGACCGACCGGCACACGGCGTCGGTTAGACGCTGCACCAACGCGCGTCGCCGGGCTCGGGTCGGTTTGCCGGTCACGTGCACGTGCAGTGTCGGCACCGTATGGCCTCCGGGGTCGTTACGTGCGGCTCGGCTCCGGTCGTTCCCGGTCGGACAGGAGTGTGCCGGCGTGGGCCATGTTCTCGTAGGAGAGGATGCGGAATCTGACGCTGACGGCCTCCGGATCGGCTCCGAGCACCTGAACACAGGCTTCGGTGAGTAAGCGTGCCAGCCTGCGCTTCTGGTCGATAGTGCGCTTGTCGTTGATCTCTACATACAGGGTCACGACCGGATAGGGGGACGCCGACACCGAACACGCTCCTCTCGTCAGGCTGGGATGTTCAAGGCCGCTCCGTGCAGCTTCTACGACGCCTTTCGCACTCCTCTCGCACCCGCCCGCGTGATTGCCGAGGGTTGGCGGAGAGACGATCGTCGTGTACCCTGCGCCTGTTTCCATCGTGATCATGTCTTCCCGCA
>CBRGMJ010000387.1:0-2576 GCA_967797525.1 uncultured bacterium
GGGGCCCGCGTACCTCGACAAGATCATTGTCAAGACCATTCCCGAGGCGTCGACGCGTCTGGCCACCCTGCAAAACGGCGAGACAAACGCCATCGAGCCGGTGCCCGAAAAGGACGTGGCGTCGCTGGCGCAGTCCAAGGGCTACCGTGTCCTGAAGGCCCCCTATCCCGGCGGCCCGCGCATGGTCTTCCTCAACACGAAGAGGTTCCCGACCGATGATCTGGCCGTGCGCCGCGCCATCCTCTACGGGTTCAACGCGGACCAGATGGTGCGAACGCTGCTTTTCAGCGTGCACACGGCCGCGAAGACCCCGCTGACGCCCGGCAGCGTCGGATACGACAAAGCATTGGAGGGGATGTACTCCTACGACCCCGAGAAGGCGAAGAGCCTGCTGACCGAGGCCGGTTGGACGCCGGGAGCCGACGGAATACGCACCAAGGGCGGGCGGCGGCTGGTGATGGAACAACACATCATCGGCAACATCGGGCTGGACGGGCCGGCCGAATTTCTGCAGGGGCAGCTGCGGGATGTCGGGATCCAGGCCGACATCAAGTCCCTGGCCCGCGCGGCCTGGTACGAGGGCATCAACCGGGGCGACCACAACATGGTGCCGTTGTTCTACATCTACGGCGACCCGGATCTGCTGCGAGGCCTCTACCACTCGGCGCGTATCCCGTTCAACTGGTCCCACGTCAGCGACAGCGGTCTCGATCGTGATCTCGAGGAGGCGTACCGGTCGGCGGACATCAACAAGCGGATCGCAATCTACAAGCGGGTGCAGCGGAGGGTGATGGAGCTGGCGCTCCTGGTGCCGCTCTACAACGAGTTCAACCTGGTGGGCATCCGGACCGACGTGAGAGGAATGCTGTTCGATCCCACGGCGTACCCGCTCTTCTACGACGTGTGGATCGAAAAGAAGTAATCGCGACTCGTCTTTGATGGCGCAGTACCTGCGGCAGCGGATCACGGTTTCGCTACCCGTGATCGTCGGCGTGTCGATGCTGGTGTTCCTCATGCTGCACCTCGTCCCAGGGGATCCGGTCATGCTTCTCCTGGGCGAGCATTCCGCCGTGGACAAAGCGGCCCTGGAACGGCTGCGGGTCACGCTGGGGTTGAATGATCCGCTGCCCGTGCAATACGGACGGTTTGTCTGGCGGGCGATTCACGGCGATCTCGGCCGCTCGATTCGCCTCAACCTGCCGGTCACGGAGCTCGTGTTCCAAGCGCTGAAGCCCACGGCGAGCCTGGCGCTCGCGGCCATGGCGTTGGCCATGACCGGCGGGCTGCTGCTGGGCGTCGTGGCGGCCGTCCACCGCGGGCGGCTGCTGGACAATGTGGCGATGTTCTTCGGCCTGATCGGTGTCTCGATGCCGAGCTTCTGGCTGGGGTTCCTCCTCATCTTCCTCTTCTCCGTGAGACTCGGCTGGTTTCCGGCCATAGGTCAGGGCGGGTGGAACCGTCTGGTGTTGCCCGCCCTCGCGCTCTCGCTCGCGCCGCTCGCGGTGCTGGCCAGGTTGGTGCGGTCGAGCATGCTCGAAGTCTATCGCCAACCGTACGTCACCACCGCGCGGGCGAAGGGATTGACGGAGCGGGTCGTCGTCTATCATCACGCCCTCAGAAACGCCCTCGTTCCCGTGGTCACGCTGGTCGGACTCGAATTCGGGCGCCTGCTCGCAGGCGCATTCGTCATCGAGACGGTGTTCTCACGCGTGGGTCTGGGCCGCCTGGCGATCACGGGCATCCTCAATAAGGATTTCCCAGTCGTCCAGGGTGTCGCGTTGCTGGTGGCCGTCATCTACGCGGGCATCAACTTGCTCGTCGATCTTTCCTATGCATATCTCGATCCGCGAGTCCGCTACGCGTAACCCCTCCAGCGCCCCGGCGATCAGACCCGGCCTGGGCGCGCTCCGCCGCCTCTCGCGCAACACGGGGGCCACCGTGGGCGCGCTGCTCCTGGTGGCGCTGATCGCCGTCGCGCTGTTGGCTCCGGTCCTGGCGCCCCGTGATCCGGTGAAAATCAACCCCCCGGATGGCCTCAAACCGCCGGGCAAGGACTTTTGGTTCGGGACCGATCAGTTCGGCCGAGACGTCTTCAGCCGAGTGGTCTGGGGAGCCCGCCTCTCGCTGCGGGTCGGCGTCGTCGCCGTGCTCATTTCTGTCGGCGGCGGCGTCCCGCTGGGTCTCGCCGCGGGCTACTACGGTGGCTGGCTCGACATGGCGGTGATGCGTCTCATCGATCTGATGCTGGCGTTCCCCGGCATCCTGCTTGCGTTGGTGATCGTGACGATCCTCGGGCCGGGGTTGAGCAACGTGATGCTAGCCGTGGGGATTTACGGCATCCCCTCGTATGCGCGGGTGGTCCGCGGATCGGTGCTCGTGGTTCGAGGCCAACCGTTTGTGGAAGCGGCTCAGGCGCTGGGATGCCCGTCTGTCCGCGTCGTGGCCCGCCACCTGCTGCCAAACGTCGTGGCTCCAATCATTGTGCTCTCGAGCTTGAATGTCGCCGGCGCGATTTTGACGAGCGCCGCGCTCTCGTTCCTGGGTCTGGGCGCGCAACCTCCCACACCCGAGTGGGG
>CBRGMJ010000388.1:0-2572 GCA_967797525.1 uncultured bacterium
CGACCGTTTGCCGGGGAAGGTAAACCTCGCGAACGCATACGCCGCGCACGCGCCCGTCGCCACCGCCAGCACGGTCGTCAGACCGGCAACCGCGACGGTGTTTTGCAGCGCCCGCACGAACGCCGGATCCTCAAAGGCCATGCGGTAGCTACGCGCGGTCACCGTCTGCGGGATGTATCGAAGGGGCGTCTGGACGATCTCATATTGCGGCCGGACGCTGCTGCTACCGATCCACCACACCGGAAACAACGCCCAAACGAGTACGGCCGCCACTGCCGTGTACACGAAGAGTTGTTTGAGTCGACGCCCGGCCCGCCGCATGAAATCGCCTCGCTATCGCTCCGTGACCATGGCCGCCTCGGCGGACGCGCGGAGGTAGAAGAACGCCAGGACGAGGATGATCCCCGTCAGGGTAAAGGCCATGGCCGCGCCATACCCAAAGTCGAGGTACCTGAAGGCCGTACGAAAGATCGTGTAGTTCAGCACCATCGTACGGCCCCCCGGGCCGCCACGCGTCAGCAGATCCACGATGGCAAAGACGTGCAGCGCGTCGACGAGCATCAGGATCAACGCCAGAAGGGTGACGGTGCCCATCAACGGCAGGGTGATGAACCGGAAGCGACGTACGGGTCCCGCACCATCCATCTGGGCGGCCTCGTAGAGTTCGTGGGGAATACCCTCGAGACCGGCCAGCACGATCAAGGTCGGCAGCGGCAACACTTTCCAAACATACGCCAGGATCAGGCTGTGCATCGGGTAGTCGCCGACCCAGTTCACCGGTTGCGCCAGCAGCTTGGTTCTCGTCAAGATGTCGTTGAGCGGGCCAAAGCTCGGCGCGTACATGGATTTCCACATGATGCCGTTGACGACCGGCGCCAGCGCCCACGGAATCAACACGATGGCGCGCACCACCCGGCGCCCCGCGAAGTCCTGGTAGAGCAACAGCGCGAGCAGGTAGGCCAGAATCATGACGGTCGCCACGCTCCCGGCGACGAACACCGCGGTGATTCCCAGCGATTCGAGGGATTGTGGGTCGGCGAACAGACGCTGGTAGTTGGCGAGCCCGACGAACCGGACGGGCGTGTTGAGCCGGAACTGCTGCACGCTCAGCCGTAACGCGCCAAAGAGCGGATAGGCGGCGACCGCGACCAGCAAGGCCATCGCCGGCGCCAGCAAGACGAACGGCGCCGCCTGTCGTCCCAGGCGACGCCGTCCGTGCATCAACCCCACGCCCGGCTAGGGCCCCTTGAGAATCCGAGTGATCGCCTGGGCCGCCCCATCGAGCGCCGCCTGCAGCGGTTTGCGACCACGCAGCGCGGCCTGCAGCTCAGACTCGACCGTATCCTCGATCCTGCCGTAGTCCGACCAGACAAACCGTTTGACCGGATACTTGCCGGCTTCAACGGTGGCCGCCATCAGCGGGGCCAGGTAGGGGTCACGCTTCAAGTCCGGATCGTTGTAGAGCCTCAAGGACGGCGGCATGTACCCGCGCGTCTTGAGGGCTTCAATCTGCACGGTCTCTGACGTCATGTATTGGAGGAGCTTCCAAGCGTCATCCGCCACGCCGCGCCGGGCGGCCGCTTTGGTGATCGCGTACCCTTCGGATCCGTGGATCGTCGCACTGCGGGTGATCGACAGATCGAGCGCCGGCAGGATCGTGACACCGACGTTGCCGATGACATCCTTGGTGGCCCGGTTCGGATCGTTCGACTCGGCCCACCCCGACCCCCACATGGACATCATGGCGACGCGGCCGGCGTTGAAGACCTGACGGGTGCCCGGGTTCCCCAGCTGCAGGGCGCCGGGGTCCATGCACTTGTGTGTGTGGATCAGGTCATAGATAACCTGGAGGGCCCGCAGCCCACGGCGGTCGTTCAGCGTGGGGTTGCCGCGCGCGTCAAGGACGTCGCCGCCGGCCCGGTAAAGCCATCGCTCAAACGTATTCAGCATCGGCGAGCCGCCGTCCATGCTCTCCGCGTACCCCCACTGCACGACACGCCCGTCGGGCCCGGTCTTGGTGAGCTTCTTGCACGCCGCCACGAGCTCATCGTAGGTCTGCGGCGGCTTCTCCGCATCCAGCCCGGCGTCGCGGAACATCTTCTTGTTCCAGTAGAAGTAGTAGAGCGTCACGTGCCGCGGCGCGCCGAAGTAATGCCCCGCCGCCGACACTGGGTGGAGCGCGTACGAGAGCAGGTTGTCGCGCTCCCTGGCCGGCCACCGCTCATCCACCGACTGGAAGAAGGGCCAGAACTCAATGGTCCAGCCCCCCCACGTCTTGGCGATGTCGATCGACGTGTCCCCGGCAGCGAAACTCGTGGCCAGCCGAGTCTGAATACCGGGCCATGGCGAGGCGATCCATTCCACCTTCACTCGACCATTCGTCGTCTTTTCGTACTCGGCCGCATACTTGGCCCACGGCCCAGTCTGCGGCCCCTCGTCGAGCACGCGGAGAATCACCTGCTGCTGCGCACGCAGCGGCGTGGTTGTGAGCACTGAGAGCGCCAGCAACACCACCAGCACCAGAGCCGCACGCCTGAACGTCCTGCTCATCGTCCTTCCCCCCTCTTGTTGA
>CBRGMJ010000389.1:0-2565 GCA_967797525.1 uncultured bacterium
GGTCCACCTCAACGTCCCATTGCGCGAGCCGTTGGTCCCCACGCCCCGGCCGGCCGAGTTGCCGCCGGCGGGCGAGCGGTCTCGCGACGTCTGGGAGGGGCGGGACGCGGGCCGCCCGTACGCCGCGGCCAGCCGGTCCCTTTGCGCACCGTCTCCCGAGACGGCGCGTGCGCTGGCCCGCGATCTACGGTCCGCGCGCTGTGGAATCGTAGTCTGCGGGCCGCAGGACGATCCCGCATTTCCCGGCGCCGTCGCGAGACTGGCGACCGCGTTGCAGTTTCCGGTCCTTGCGGACCCCCTCTCGCAGGTACGCTGTGGCCCCCACGACCGCACGCTGGTGATCGACGCGTATGACGCAATGCTGCGTGTTCGGGCGATCGCGGAGGAGTTGACGCCCGACGTCATCGTGAGGTTCGGGTCGACACCGGCGTCGCGACCGCTGGCCGACTACCTGACCCGTCAAGCGGGCGCACGGCAGATCGTCGTCGACGAGAACCCGGTATGGACCGATCCGCTGCGTCTGGCTACCGAGGTCGTGCAGGCCGACGCGCGCCTGGCCTGTGAGACCCTGCTCGCTGCTGCGCCTGCCGATGGTGCGACAGGCGGCGAGTGGGCTTCGCGCTGGCAGCGCCTCAGCGCACGGGCGAGACGGGCAGTGCGCGACCGGCTCGCGACGCTCCCCGAGCCCTTTGAAGGCAAGATCTTCGCGCAGTTGGGCGAAACGCTGCCCGACGGCGCGACCGTCTACGTCGGCAACAGTATGCCGGTGCGGGATGTGGATTCGTTTTTCGCCGGCACGCCCCGCCGCATCCGATTCGTGGGCAATCGCGGTGCCAGCGGGATCGACGGCGTGATCTCGAGCGCATTGGGGTTCGCGGCCGCCGGTGGCGGACCCGTCGTACTGGTGCTCGGTGATCTGGCGTTCTATCACGACATGAACGGCCTACTGGCGGCCAAACTGCATCGACTGGCGGCGACCATCGTGGTTCTCAACAACGATGGTGGAGGTATCTTTTCCTTCATGTCTCAGGCGGCGTACCCTGAACACTTCGAGCAGTTGTTCGGAACACCCACCGGTCTGAACTTTCATCACGCGGCCGACATGTATGGCGCCTCGTTCGCGCGGGTGGACGCGTGGGACGTGTTTGACGACGTCATCCGGCGCGGTGTCGCCTCACGCGGTCTGGATATCGTCGAGATGCGCACGGATCGGGCCCGCAACGTCGACCTGCACCGCCAGGTGTGGGCGGCGGTAGACGAGGCACTGCAGCCCCTCGTACAGGTGAGGTGACGAGTTCATGCCCGTGACGTGGACGAAGATTCGCGACTACACCGACATCATCTACGAACATGCCGACGGCATGGCGAAGATCACGATCAACCGGCCCGAGGTCCGCAACGCGTTCCGGCCCAGGACGGTCATCGAGCTGATCGACGCCTTTTCGCGCGCGCGCGAGGATGCGCGCGTGGGTGTGATTCTCTTCACCGGCGCGGGCGGGCAGGCGTTTTCCTCGGGCGGCGACCAGCGCGTGCGTGGTGACGCGGGCTACGTCGACGATGAGGGGCTCCCGCGGCTCAACGTGCTGGACCTCCAGCGGCTGATCCGCATCACCCCCAAACCCGTCATCGCGCTGGTGGCCGGATACGCGATCGGCGGCGGGCACGTGCTGCACGTAGTGTGCGACCTCACCATCGCCGCGGACAACGCCGTCTTCGGTCAGACGGGTCCGAAGGTCGGCAGCTTCGATGCAGGCTATGGGTCGACGTATCTGGCGAGAATCGTCGGCCACAAGAAGGCGCGCGAGATCTGGTATCTGTGCCGCCAGTACAATGCGCAGCAGGCGTTGGACATGGGACTGATCAACGCCGTGGTCCCACTGGATCAACTCGAGGCCGAGGGGATTCGCTGGGCGCAGGAGATTCTGGCCAAGAGCCCTCTGGCCATCCGGGTGCTCAAGGCGGCGTTCAACGCCGACACCGACGGGCTGGCGGGCATTCAGCAGTTGGGCGGCGACGCCACGCTGTTGTACTATCTCTCCGAGGAGGCGCAGGAAGGACGCAACGCGTTTCTGGAAAAACGCACGCCCGACTTCTCGAAGTTTCCGCGGTATCCGTAGACACAATGAACCGCCGCCGGGCCTGGGCGCTCGCCGCGCGGGTGCCGACGCTGCCCGCGGCCGTGGCGCCCGTGGTCGTCGGGTCGGCCGCCGCGGCGCACGACGGCGGGTTCGAGTGGATCGGCGCCGCGGGCGCGCTTATCGTCTCGCTGGCGATCCAGATCGGCACGAACTTCTCCAACGATGCGTTCGATTTCTTGCGCGGCGCAGATACCTCGCGCCGTCTTGGGCCCCCAAGGGTCACGCAGGCGGGTTTGTTGACAGCGCGAGCCGTCCTGAATGGGGCGTGCGTCTGCTTCGTTCTCGCCGCGGTGGTTGGCGCGTACTTCGTTGCGCAGTACGGCTGGCCGATCCTCATTGCCGGCCTGCTGTCCATCGCATCGGGTCTGGCCTACACGGCCGGTCCGTGGCCGATCGCCTATCATGCGCTCGGTGAGCTCTTCGTGTT
>CBRGMJ010000390.1:0-2557 GCA_967797525.1 uncultured bacterium
TGCTCCAACAGGGGCTGCGCGAAGTCGACGTCAAGAAACGGCAGAAGATCTATCAGGAAGTCCAGCGCATCTTCGTGGAAGACGTCCCGATCATCTACGTCATGTACTGGGACTGGTTCAACGTCTTCTCGACGCGCATCAAGGGACTGCCGACCAAGCCCGAACTGGCCTTCGAGATCTACCGCAACGCCTACAAGTGGTGGATCGAAGGCTAGACGCCTCTGCGTGAAGTCGAAGGGGGGCAGCAGGCTGCTCCCCTTCTTTGTTTCCGCAGGAAGCCCATTGTACGTGCCGAACTGGCGCTGAAAACCGGTCAGTCAGGGGGGATCGTCATGAGCCGTACGTTCGACCTCGAGAAGGCTCTCCGCGACCTGAGCCCCACGACCCGCCGTGAGTTCCTCAGGCGGGCGGCGCTCCTCGGTGCAGGCGCCGCGACCATCCCGGCCGTCCTCATCAGGAACCCGATCCTGGTGACGGCGGGCCCAGGCCCGAAGCGCGGCGGCATTGTGCGTCTCATGGGCCACCACGAAATCTCAAGCCTGAGCCCCGATGACTCAGGGCCTACCGTCCACCGCACCATTGTCACCCAAATCCACAACGCGCTGCTGGAGATCAACGAGCACTACGTGCTCGCACAGGTGCGGGCCGAGAACTATACGGCCGCCGCCGATGGCCTCTCGTACATGTTCAAACTCCGCCGCGGCGTCAAGTTCCACGACGGCCGCGAGTTTACCGCCGAGGACGTCAAGTATAGTTATGAATGGTACATGAACCCCGCCAACGCGGCCGTCAACGCGTCTTCGTTCACGAGCATCGACCGCATCGACCTTCCAGACAAATACACCGTCATGATCAAGATGAAGGAACCGAACGCGGCGTTCCTGCGCAACACGGCGACGACGTTTATCGTCCCCGCGCATTATCACGGCCGGATCGGTGAGAAGGCCTATAAGGGCCAGCCGATGGGCACCGGTGCCTTCAAACTCAGGGAGTGGCGGCCCGCAGAGTACACGGTGGTCGAGGCTTTCGAGGGACACTTCCGCGGACGGCCCAACCTCGACCAGTTCCGAGAAGACATCGTACCGGAGGCCTCGGTGCGGGCGATTGCCTTACGGAGCGGCCAGTCCGACTCACCAGTCTGGCCGTTGTTGGCCGAGGATAGTCTCCGGCTCGAAGCCGACTCCAACTATGTCACGTATCGGACCTCGAGCGTCGCCGTCAACCACTTCCCGATCAACACTGAACTGCCCCAATTTTCCGACAAGCGGGTCCGACAGGCAATGATGCACGCGATCGACCGCCAGCGCCTGATCGACGACGTGTTCAGAGGCACCGCGGCGATCGCGCAGACCAACCTCTCCCCTTCGCTGCAGTTCTGGCACAACCGGAGCGCGAAACAGTATCCGTACGATCCGGCGCGCGCGCGCGTGCTGCTCGAAGAGGCCGGTTGGCGCATGGGTCCCGGCGGTGTGCGCGTCAAGGACAACGTCAGGCTGTCGTTTACGTGCGTCGTCATCACCGGCGACCGGGCCCGGCGGCCCGAAGCCGAGATCGTGCAGCAGGACCTGGCCGCGGTCGGCATCGAGATGCGCATTGTCGAGCGGCCGGTGGCGACGATCCTCGAACAACTGCCCAAGGGCCAGATGGACGCCTCGCTGTTCAACTGGACCTACGGCGGCGGCAACGGCGAACCCGATGCGTCGACGACGCTCAAGTCCGGTCAGCCCAGGAACTTCTCTCGCTGGAAGAACGCCCGGGTCGACGAGCTGCTGGCCGCAGGTTTGCGCGAGGTCGACCCCAACAAGCGCAAGCGGATCTACAACGAGATCCAGGCCATTTTCGCCGAAGAGGTCCCCTTCCTGTACATCATGTACTGGGACTGGTTCAATATCTTCACCAAGCGCATCAAGGGATTGCCACCCACGGCCCAGCAGGGCGATACCGCCCTGTTCCGTAACGCGTACAAGTGGTGGATCGAGTAGCAGAGAAAGACGCCCGGCGCGGGCGCCTGCCCAGGTGAATGCATGAAGCGATATCTCGCCCTGCGCTTGATGCAGGGGGTCGTAGTCATCTTTCTCGTGAGCGTCGGGACGTTCGCGATGATGCACATCATCCCGGGCGATCCGGTGAGCCTGTTGATCGGTGAGGCCCGGATCAGTCAGGAGCAAATCGACCTCATCAGAAAGAAGTGGGGTCTCGATAGGCCGCTGCACGTGCAGTACCTGACCTGGATGGCCAACATGCTGCGAGGCGATTTCGGCCAATCCGTGGTCCGTAGCGGTACTCCGGTCCGGAATATGATCATGGAAGCCGGTGCCGTGACGGCCACGCTCAACCTTGTCGCGTTCGTGATCTCGGTCGCCCTGGCCGTGCCTCTGGGGATTATTGCCGCCGTCCGGCGGTACTCGGGCTTCGACTACGCCATCATGGTCGCCACGACGCTTGGCGTGGCGCTTCCGAACTTCTGGGTCGGCCTGATGCTGATCGTCATCTTCTCACTGGTCTTCCGGCTGCTGCCCACGTTTGGACTGCCGTCGTGGAAAGGGTATGTCCTGCC
>CBRGMJ010000391.1:0-2550 GCA_967797525.1 uncultured bacterium
ACAACCGGGCGCTGCGACAGGCGCTGAATGCGACGATCGACCGCCGCACACTGGTTCGCGTGGTCTTCGGCGATACAGCCACGCCGGCCAACGGTCCCTTCCCCACCGGTATGCTGGCGTCCGACGCCGGACCGAACGGCCGGATCCCGGAACGGAACCTGGAACTGGCGCGGGCGAAACTCCGGGAAGGTGGGCAACCCACGGGATTCGCGTTCACCATGAAGATCACCCCGGGCCGCGTGCCGCAGCAGATCGGCCAGATCGTCCAGTCCATGGCAGGTGAGGCCGGCATCCGTGTGAACCTCGAAATCGTCGAGTTCGGCGCCCTGTTGTCGGTGCTGGCGTCGCTGCGGTACGAGGTTGCGCTGCTCGGATGGAGCGGCCGGCCGGATCCCGACGGGAATATCTACAACAACTTCGTGACCGGCGCTGGACAGAATCGAGCTGGCTACAGCAATGCGCGCTTCGACGAGCTGCTGGGGGCGGCCCGCATCCTGACGACCTCCGACCACCGCCGCCGTGCGTACGCCGATGCGCTCGCAATCATGAATGAAGACCTGCCGTATCTGTTCCTCTACTGGCCCAAAGAATACAAGGTGATGAGCCCAAAGGTGCAGGGCTACCCGCACAATCCTGACGGCATGATGCGGCTCCGCCAGGTCTGGTTGACCCCCTAGGCCGGTGGGCGCCCCGAGGTCGCGGTGACTCGTTACATCGCCCGCCGGTTGATGCTGACGATCCCCGTCATGCTGCTGGTCAGCGTCATCGTGTTCACACTGATCAACCTGATCCCGGGCGATCCGGCCCTGTTGTTTGCGGGGAACGAGGCCGGCAAAGACGTGGTGGAAGCGCTGCGGAAGCAGATGGGACTGGATAAGCCGCTCGTCGTCAGGTACCTGATATGGCTCGGCCGGCTCCTCCACGGCGATCTCGGCAAGTCGGTGCGCGACGGTCGGCCCGTGCTGGCCACCCTGCTGCTGAAACTTCCCGTCACGATCGAACTGGCTATTGTCGCACTCACCGTCGCCTGGACCATCGCCGTCCCCGCCGGAGTGCTTGCCGCATGGAAGCGGCGATCGGCGGTAGACTACGCGGCGACCACCGTCGCGCTGGCCGGCATCTCGATCCCGAACTTCTGGCTGGGAATCATGTTGATCTACCTGTTCGCGGTCAACCTCCGCTGGCTGCCGCCCTCTGGCTACGTCGAGCCGTGGAAGGAGCCCCTACGCAGCCTCACGCTGATGATCATGCCGGCGACCGTACTGGGCACGGCGCTGGCGGCGCTGGTGATGCGCCTGCTACGCTCGAGTATGTTGGAAGTCCTCGGCACCGAGTTTATCCGAACAGCGCAGGCGAAGGGCCTCTCGGACAAGGTGGTCATCGTCAAGCACGCGCTGAAGAACGCGATGATTCCGGTGGCGACGGTGATGGGTCTCCAGCTTGGCGGGCTGCTGGGTGGCGCGGTGATCACCGAGCAAATCTTCGCGGTCCCCGGGATCGGCCGGCTGGCTATCGAGTCAATCCTGACGCGCGACTATCCAATGGTACAGGGCGTCGTGTTGTGCAGCGCCACCGCGATCGTGTTCGTGAACTTCTCGGTTGACATCATATACTCGGTGCTGGACCCGCGCATCGGCCTGGTCGAGGAGAAGGCCTAGGATGGCGACTCGGGAGGAGACCCTGCGGCTTGCGGCTCCGGCCCGGCACGCCTCGACGGTCGGCTTCCGCTACTTCCTGCACCGGTACGCGAGGAACCGGCTGGCGCTCGTGGGCCTGTGGGTCGTCCTGATCGTCTTCTCGTCCGCCACCTTTGCGTCAGTGGTTTCGCCGTATGACCCAACCAAGACCGACTTCAACAACCTGCTGCAGGCGCCGACGCGCGCGCATCCGCTGGGTACCGATGACCTGGGCCGTGACATCCTCAGCCGCCTGATTTTTGGGGCGCGCACGTCGCTGCTGGCCGGCGTCATCTCGGTGGGCATCGCGCTGGCGATCGGTCTCCCGCTGGGGCTGATGTCTGGGTTTGTCCGCGGCCGGTTCGACAACTTCATCATGCGTCTCACCGACGCACTATTGTCGTTTCCGTTCCTGGTGCTGGCCCTCGCCATCGCCGCCGTCCTGGGGGCCGGCTTGGGCAAAGCGATGATCGCCATTGGGATCGTGTTCACCCCCGGTTTCATCCGGCTGTCGCGCGCCCAGGTACTGAGCGAACGCGAGAAGGCGTACGTCGAGGCCGCGCGTGCGATGGGCGCGCCGGACGCACGCATCTTGTGGAAGCACATCCTGCCGAACAGCCTGTCCCCGGTGCTCGTGCAGGCCTCTCTGGCCACGGCGGCAGCCATCACCGCCGAAGCCACGTTGAGTTTTCTCGGACTGGGGACGCAGCCACCGACGCCATCCTGGGGATCGATGCTCAACATCGCCCAGGCGTATTTGAGCCGGGCACCGTGGATGGCGATGTGGCCCGGTATTGCGATCTTTGTGACGGTGCTTGCGCTAAACCTGGTGGGGGACGGGCTGCGTGAGGTGCTGGACCCGCGTTTGCGCTGA
>CBRGMJ010000392.1:0-2537 GCA_967797525.1 uncultured bacterium
GAAGTACGGCCGGCCGGACGTGGAGGGCGTCCGCCGGCTTCTCGTCGGGTTGACCGTGACCCATAGCGGCGATGAAGAACGGCTGGAACGGGGGCTCGCTCTGTTCGATGACCTGTACGCCTCGTTTCGGGTGCGTGGGGCCACCGCTTCCGGCGGCCCCACAGCAGGGCGGCGGCGAAGGACGCGCCGATCATCGAGAACAGACTAGGGAGGACCAAACATGAAATGGGTCACACGAGAGAAAGCTCGGGTCGATCGCATCGCCTGTCCGTGGCTGATCAGCCGGTTCGTCGATCGCGATCCGACGTTTCTGTTTGTGCCGGTAGACGAGGTGCTTCGTGTTGCCGAGCGCGAGCGCGCTATCCCCTATGACGTTCCCAACGTTGAGTTGGGACACCACGGCGAGCGCTGCTCCTTTGACGCGATCGTGGAGAAGTACAAGCTCACTGATCCCGCATTGCAGGCCCTGGCGAGGATCGTGCGGGGTGCCGATACCCCGAACCGCAACCTGACGCCCGAATCACCCGGTCTCTATGCGGTGGCGACGGGGTTCCACGCGATCACAAAGGACGATTTCGACAACATGGCGCGGCAATTCGCCGTGTACGATGCGCTGTATGCCTATTGCCAGGCTCAGACGACTCGGTCCGGGAACAACGCGCGGGGATAGTCGGTCACGCCCGTAGCGATGAGTTCAGCGATCATCCGTCCCGCGAGAAACGCAAACGCCAGACCGTGGCCTGAATAGCCACCGGCGATATACAGACGGCCTTGACCAGGAACCGGCCCGATCAGCGGGAGATGGTCGGGGCTGAAGCCCATGATCCCGCTCCAGCGGTGCGTCACCGGAACCGCCGCCGGCACGCCGAGATGCCGCAGGTAGGCGTCGAGCGCCTCCTGGATGCGCGGGTGCAGCGTGTCCAGCGTGCCGACTTCCTCCTCGATCGCGAGCCGGCGGAGACCGCCGAGCACGACGCGACCGTCTGGGAGCTGGCGCCAGTACTCGAACCCCTGGTTGGCGTAGACCAGATGCGGAAAGAGCGAGTGAGGGACGGGCGCCGTGGCCAGCACCTGCCCGCGCATCGGCCTGATGACCGCCTGCCACGCATGATCGACCAGCGCCGTGTAGGCGTTGAGCCCGAGCACCACGTGATCGGCCCGGACGGTCCCGAGCGGCGTGGCCACCTTCCACATTGTCCCCTCGCGCTCGACGGCCTGGACGGCACTGTTCTCATACACCGCAGCGCCGACACGCGCCGCAGCCGTGGCCAGCCCGCGAACGAATCGCACGGGGTGCAGCCCGACATCCTGGGGCGTCAGGAGCCCGCCGATGAACTCGTCCGATCCGGACATCTGCTCTCTCAACCACCGTCGATCCACGATCTCGCAGCGATAACCGTCTTCAGTGAGCATCGCGGCATGCTTCTCGAGGTGGGCCATCTCGTCGCGTGAGGCCGTGGCCACCACGCTGCCGCATGCGACCAAATCGCACGCAATCTGTTCGTGCGCACACACGGCGAGCAGCCGGTGGCGATTCTCCACCGTAAACTCCCACAGCGCCCGCGCCGTCTGGCGGCCGTGGCGTGAGACGAGCTCGGGATAGTCGGGCACGGTGCCTTCGAGGACAAACCCCGCGTTGCGGCCGGTGGCCCCGAACGCGACGGCATGCTCCTCCAAGACGACCGACGGGATCCCGCGTCGCGACAGCCAGTACGCCGTGGAGACGCCGGTGATACCGCCGCCCAACACGGCGACCGGGGTCGTGAGGTCGGTCCCTAGCGGCCGGCGCGTCGCGTACGGTTCGTCGAGCCAAATGGACAGCGTCACGTGGTCAACCTAATCGGTCGCGTAGCCGAGGATCGGCCAGGTCGCGCAGCCCGTCGCCCAGCAGGTTGAGCCCCAGCACCGAGATCAGGATCGCCACGCCGGGGAAAACCGTGATCCACGGCGCCGTTTGCATAAACGTGCGTCCGGCCGTGATGATCGTCCCCCACGACGGGATGTACGGCGGCAGTCCCACGCCGAGGAATGACAGCGCCGCTTCGGCCAGCACCGAATCGGCGAAGATGAACGTCGCCTGCACGATGATAGGCGCGAGACAGTTGGGCAGGATATGCCGGGCGAGGATACGCGCATCGGCCGCGCCAAGCGCCTGCGCCGCCTGCACGTAGTCGAGCTCGCGCACCACGAGCGTCACGCCCCGGACGATGCGCGCCACCCGCGGCGTAAAGACGATCGCAAGGGCGATAATGACGTTCGACAGTCTCGCCCCGAGCGCCGCCATGAGCGCGATCGCCAAGAGCGTGGTGGGAAACGCCATCAGCCCATCCATGATCCGCATGAGCACGCGATCCCCACGGTTGTCATACCCGGCGATGAGGCCGATCGTCGCGCCCGCGCCGGTCGCGCAGACCACAACCAGACTGCCAACGAGTAGCGACACGCGTGCCCCGTGTATGACCCGGCTGAAAATGTCGCGGCCGAGGTTGTCGGTGCCGAACGGATGCGCGCGACTGGGTCCCAACAGCCGCTGGGGC
>CBRGMJ010000393.1:0-2528 GCA_967797525.1 uncultured bacterium
TAACCCGGAACCCAAAGCCGACAAGGGTCAAAACCACGAGCGCGACGACCAACAACACGACAGACATTCGTCTCATGGCTTTATCCCTCCAACGCAGCATTCATCAGGTTAGATCGATAAAGCGGGTTGAGGGTTGAGTGGATCAGTGCCGACGCCCGTCCTTAGCGAGATCGTTGCAGGATCTCGATCGTTTCCTGACCGTTCCGCGCCGCTTGACCCCGGGCGTGGTTGTTGAACATCAGATACAATGTTTTGACGCGGTCTGCGAGCACTCGGGCCTTGCCCGCCCACTCCTGGAGCTCTTCGGCGGAGTACAGGTAGTCGTAGGCTTCCTCGGTCGAAGCCCGGCGTTTCAGCAGAGCGCTGTTACGACCGTGGAACCGCACGACCGACCAGTCCGCCGTGACCTCCAGATCGGGAGGCGGGAGATACTGGGCCTGGACCAAGTCCGGGATCACATACGCGTATCCATGCTCGCGCAGATACCCCAGAAACGTGTCGCGGTGCCGGCGGTACAGCCAGTCCTTGTGTCTGATCTCGACCGCGACCGGCCAAGCGTGTAGGTACGGCGCCCAGGCGTCCAGATACGAGAACAGGTCGGGCGAGAATCCTTGGCCCTTGGGGAACTGCAGCAGGACGTAGCCGAGGCGCCCGGCTTTCGCGAACACGTCGGCAAACGCCGAGAAGTAGTCCCACGCCGCCGTCAGCACCTCTTCGGGCATGTGGTCGCCGCGCACCGGACCACCGCTTCGAGCATCAAGGGGCACGAGCGTCGCGATCTCGGCCGGCAACCGACGTGGATCACTTTCATGGCGTGTCATCCAGGCGAAGGCCTTCACGTTGAATACAAACGTTGGGGCGGTCCACTGCAGCCATTGCGCCGCTCGCTCAGGCGGCTGCAACGCGTGGTACGTTGCGTCGACCTCTACCGTGGGGAAGACGCCCGCGTAGTGTTTGAGCCGGGCTTCCGGATTGGACTTCGTCCCGCGCGGGTAGAAATCGCTGGCGACGACCCCGCGGTCGGCCCAGGAACACGTGCCGACGAACACGTTGCAGACCCCGACTCGTTGCGAGGCTGTCGTCGACGCGCCCGGTTCGGCTGAGAACCAATTCACGCCACCTCGGTTCGCGCGATGAGGGCGGCTCCCTGCGTGGATCGGGCACGAGGTAGTGTACCGTAGCCTGTGTACTTTCGAGGGGTGACCAACAGAGAGGGCGTATCCCTAACCAAATCTCAGCCAGAGAAAAGGGAGGGACACGCCCATGGCCAGTCGCACGAAGCTCCTGACCGATTTGACCGTAGCCGACCTCTGGAAGGAGGTCAAGGACCCTGCCACTCTCTGGGGCGATCTGACCCCGCAGGCTCAGCGTACCCTCAAGCTCCTCCTGCAGAATCGCATGCATGAGGAACTCACCCACTTCCTGCACGCCCCGCGCTATGGGCGCGTCCCCGGGCGCCGAGGGTTTCGCAACGGTCGCTATCTGCGCGCCCTCACCACCACCTGGGGCACCATCCCCGATCTGGAAATCCCTCGCGCTCGAGACCCTGGGTTCGTCCCCTCCGTGCTCCCCCGCTATCAGCGGCGCATGGGCGACGTCGATCGCCTCATCCGCGCCGTCTTCCTCGCCGGCATCAGTACGCGTCGGGTGGGGCGCACCCTCGCTGAACTCCTCGGCGATACCGTCAGCGCCTCCACCGTCTCCCGCATCACTCAGACCCTGGACCAGGCGGTCGCCGCCTGGCATCGTCGCCCCCTGCCCGATCACGACCGCTACCTGCTCCTCGATGCCCTCACCTTGCGCGTCAAAACCCCCGATGGCACCAAGCGCCGCCTCATCCTTGTCGCCTACGGCCTCACGATCACGGGCCGCCGGGAATTGATCGACTACCGCCTCGTCCGCACCGAATCGCACGCCACCTGGGAGACCTTCCTGATCACCCTGGCCGCCCGCGGTCTCGTCGGTCGCGCCCTGCAGCTCATTACCACCGACGGCCATCGCGGCCTGCATGCCGCCCTCGACCTCGTCTATCCCACCGTCCCCCGCCAAGCGTGCTGGGTCCATGTCCTCCGCAATGTCGCCCAGCGGCTACGCGTCCGCGATCGTCTGCGGTGCTTGACGTTCGCGCGCCGGATCTACCAAGCCCCCTCTCGCACCGCGGCGGAGACGGCCCTGCGCCAGTGGACGCGCGCCTGGCAGCCGGTCGCTCCTCAGGCCGTGGCATGCGTGCTCCGCGACTGGGAAGCGCTCTTGGCCTTCTACGCCGTCCCGCAGCGGGATTGGCGCACGCTCCGCACCACCAACGCCATCGAGCGCACCTTCCGCGAGGTCCGACGGCGCACCCGACCGATGACGTGTTTTACCAACGACGCCAGTTGTGACCGCATCATCTATGCCGTCACCCATTATTTGAATCAGCAGTGGCAGGGACGCCCTCTCTGGAGGACAACTACACAACACTCTTGACGCTACCGCGAATTTCTTCCGATGACACAGCCGGAGAATACGCTGTCTATTGTCGGATAATC
>CBRGMJ010000394.1:0-2527 GCA_967797525.1 uncultured bacterium
AGAAATGCGGCCGCAGCTGCCGCTCCAGGTGGACCCGCGCGAGACGGGTCCAGGGCAGATCGACGACGATCTCGTGGCCCTGCCCGCGGTGGCGCATGTCGGCGCTCCGCTCAACACGCATCTTCGACGCGGGAACACCCGCCTCACGCAGACGCGCCTTCCCCTGCGCCTCGAGGTCGGCGAATACCGCGTCGAGGTCCGCCAGGCGCTCGCGGGTCAGCGGTGCGACGAACGTCTGCGCGAAGTCGAAGGCGGCCGGTGCGGTCAGGAGCCCCAGCGCGGAGGTCACACCGGCGCCCGCGGGACAGATGTATCCTTTCATCTTCAGGGCGCGGGTGATCGCGTACGCGTGGACGGGTCCCGCGCCGCCGAATGCCAGCAGGGTGAGACGTCGCGGATCTTCGCCTCGCTCGGCCACATGCACGCGCGTCGCCGATATCATATTCTCGTTCACGATCTGATAGACGCCCCACGCCGCCTCGGTGAGGCTCAACCCCAGGGGCTCCGCAATCTGCGCGATGGCCCGCTCGGCCGCGGCGCGGTCGAGCCGCATCCGGCCGCCCAAGAAGTAGTCCGGGTTGAGGTAACCCAACAGCAGGTCGGCGTCGGTGACCGTCGGCCTCGTGCCGCCCAACCCGTAACAGGCCGGGCCGGGATCGGCCCCGGACGACTCGGGGCCGACTTTGAGCAGGCGCATCCCGTCGATCCACGCGATGCTGCCCCCACCCGCGCCGATCTCGATCATCTCGATCGCCGGCACGCGCACCGGCAGACCGCTCCCTCGTTTGAAGCGGTGCACGCGCGCGATCTCAAACGTGTGCGCCTGCGAGGGTTGACCGTCCTTCACCAGGCACATCTTCGCCGTCGTCCCACCCATGTCGAACGCCACCAGGTCGCCAATGCCCAGCCGCTCGCCGTAGAACACTGCGGCCAGCACGCCGGCCGCGGGGCCCGATTCGAGCATGCGGATCGGAAAGTGGGCGGCCGTCTCCGCCGTCGTGATCCCTCCGCTGCTCAGCATCAGGTACAGGCGGCGCCGAAACCCGCCCGCCGCCAGGTCGCGCTCGAGTCGTGCGATGTACCCGGCGGTGAGCGGCTGCACGTACGCGTTGGCTACGGTGGTGGACATGCGCTCGTACTCGCGAATCTCGGGCGCTACCTCGTGACTAAGAGAAATAGGGACCCCCGGGAGCCGCTCCTTCAGCCGCGCACCGGTTTGCTGCTCGTGCACCGGGTTTCGATACGCGTGCAGATAACACACCGCGATCGCTTCGACCCCGCGCTCCCGCAGCGCCGCAATGGCGTCGTCCAGCCGTGTGACATCGAGCGGATCGACCACCTCGCCAAAACTGTTCAGACGCTCCGGAATCTCCCAGCGCATCCCACGCGGCACCAGCGGCTGCACAGGCGGCGCATGCAGATCGTAGATGTCGTAGCGCATTTCTCGCTGTGTGTCTAAGATGTCGCTGAACCCTTGAGTGGTGACGAGCGCCGTCCGCGCCCCCTTGCGCTCGATCAGCGCATTGGTGATGAGCGTCGTCGCGTGGATCGCCGTCTCGACGTCCGGGCCGGTCCCCTCTGCGCGCTCAAGAAGCGTACGCCATCCATCCGCCACCGCGACCGCGGGATCCGCCGGTGTCGTCAGCGTCTTGTAGGTTTCGACGCGTCCGCTCGCCGCGTCGATCATGACGAAGTCGGTGAACGTCCCCCCGATGTCGAACCCGAACCGATAGCGCGGGCGCGTGGCCATCTACCCCTCCAGACCGTATGTCGCCCGCGCGGCGTGCAGCGTGACCAGTCCCGCCGCGACATCCTGGCGGACCCGCTCAGGTTCCCGCTCGCGCGGCGGCCCATACCCACCGCCGCCCGGGACGCGGATGACGCACACATCGCCCGGACGGAACTCCAGCGGCGGAAAGCGCTCGATTCGCTCTCCGTTCAGCAGGACCTCTCCTGGGGTACCGGCGTGGCCGCCAAACACGCCCGGGGCCGGGAATCGGACCAGATCCGGCCGTATCGTCAGGGTCACGGGGCCGGACGCGACGCAGACGAGTTCGAACTCCTGGCCGGGTCCGCCTCGGCGCCGCCCGGCGCCGGCGCTGTCGGGGATCATGGCCTTGCGGCGCATCAGCACGGGGCACTGCAGCTCGAAGATCTCGGCCGGCGTCACCGTGCTGTTGTGTGGATAGGCGACCGGCAGCCAGCCGTCGGCGTCTCGCGTGGCTCCTAGCCCGCCGTGCGGAAGGACGTGCACGGCAAAGGTCCCAAACTGTGGATCGTCGCCCAGGATGTGAAATGGGAAAATCCCGCCCGCGGCGGCGATGACCTCGCCCGGGAGCAGGGGCGCGAGCGCTCCAAAGATCAGCGGCGGAATGTGCTTCATCACCTTGGCGCGGGCCTTGACCGGCGCGGGAAACGTACAGTGCACGATCGAGCCTTCTTCCGCCGTCACGTGCAGCGGCCGCACCAGACCGTCGTTGTTGGGGATGTGCGAGGCGAGCATGCACTTGATGGGATAGACGGCGGT
>CBRGMJ010000395.1:0-2523 GCA_967797525.1 uncultured bacterium
GGGTGCGGTGCGCCGACCGGGCGAAGCAGGGCGCGCTTCGCCAGCAGCGCCGCCTTCTCGAAGGTGCCGCCCAGGCCGACGCCGACCACCACGGGTGGACTGGTATTGGGCCCGGCGCGTTCCACGGTCTCGACGATGAACGTCTCCATCGCGTCGGCACCGCCCGCCGGGGTCAGCATCTCGAGCCGGCTCATGTTGTCGCAGCCGGCTCCCTTGGCGATCATCCCGATGGAGACCTGATCTCCGGGGACGATATCGTAGTAGATGATGGCCGGCGTGTTGTCGCCGGTGTTCTCGCGCCGCAGTGGGTTGGCGACGACGGAGTTCCGCAGATACCCCTCGGCATAACCGCGGCGCACGCCCTCCTGGATCGCGTCGCCGAGTGCGCCCCCGGTCAGGCGCACCTCCTGTCCCAAATCGATGAAGACCACGGCCTGCCCGGTATCCTGGCAGATCGGATACCAGGCTTCACGGGCCACACGCGCATTCTCGAGAATCCGATCTAATACATGGCGCCCCAGCGGCGATTCTTCCTTCGACCGCGCGCGTTCGAGCGCCGCCAGCATGTCGGGCTGCATCTGGTGATTGATCTCAACACAGAGGTGGGCGATGGCGTCGGTGATCGTGTGGACCAGCATCTCACGCATCGGCGTCCACGCGGCGCATGTCAGCGGCCGTCGCTTCCGCGGGCGGCTTGGAGCGCCCGCGCCGTCGCCAGGACGCGCCGCGCCACCCGCACCGTCATCGCATCGGCCATCTCCCCGTCGACGACAAAGGCGCCACGTGAGTCGTGCTCGGCGATCCTCATGACCCGTTCGGCCCAGGCGACGCGCTCGGGGGACGGCGTGAAGATGCGATTGAGAACGGCGATCTGTTCTGGGTGGATCGCGGCTTTGCCCGCAAACCCGAGTTCGACGGCGGCCCGTGCGTCGGTCTCGAGCCCAGCCAGATCTCCAAGCCGGAAGTACGGCGTGTCGATCGCCTCGATACCGGCAGCGGCCGCCGCGGCGATGACGACCGACCGCGGATACAAGAGCGTCATCGGCGTACGCTGTCCACCGGTCTCGACCAGCAAATCACCTGCGCCGAAGAAGAGACCGCCGACGCGAGGATGACACGCGGCGATGGCTGCGGCGGCGAGCAGGCCCCGCGCCGTCTCGATGTGGGGCAGCAGCGTCACCGTTGTGCCCTCGAGCGCGCCGGCCACGTCCAGCACCTGCTCCGGTCCGTTGATCTTGGGGATGATCACCGTGTCTGGCCGGCCCCGGGCGGTGCGCAGCGCGACGAGATCGTCGCGCCCCCACGGCGAATCGAGTGCATTGATACGCAGCAGCCGCTCTCGCGCGCTGAAATCGCGAGTCTCCAGCGCCTTGAGCGCCCCCGCGCGCCCATCCGTCTTGCGGGCCGGCGCGACGCCGTCTTCGAGGTCGAGGATCACGCCGTCGGAGGCCAGACCGAGCGCCTTATCGATCTTGGCGTCCTGGTCGGCCGGGACGAAAAGCAGGCTGCGTCGCGGGGGCGGGATCAGATCACTCCTTCACGGGCGAGAGTCGCGCGCACATCGCCCGAGAGTCCAAGCACGTCGCCGTAGATCGTCTCGTTGTGTTCACCGAGCCGCGGGCCGGCGTGACGGATGTGACCCGGGGTCTGGGATAACTTGGGGATCACCCCCGGCATCGGGAGATCACCGACGTCCGGATCGGCCACGGTGATCACGTCGCCCCGGTCTCGATAGTGCGGGTCGGAGAGAATGCGCCGCACGTCGTACACAGGGCCGGCGACGGCCTCCGCTTCTTCGAGCCGGCGGAGAATCTCGTCCAGCGGGCGCGCGCCCATCCACGCCTGGATGATGGCGTCCAGCGCTTCGACGTTCGCGACACGGCTGAGGTTGCCGGCGAAACGCGGATCGGCCAGCAGATCCGCCCGATCCATCGTCTGCGCGAGCCGTTCGAAGGTGCGCTGTGTCGTGGCCGAGATCGCCACCCACTCGTCATCTTGCGAGCGGTACAGATTGCGCGGGGCCCCGCCCGCAAAGCGGTTGCCGGTGCGCGGCTGGACTTCGCCGAGTAGCGCGAACTGCGACACGTTGGGGACCAGCAGACGGAACAGCGGCTCGTAGAGGCTCGCATCAATCTCCTGCCCGAGCCCACCCCGCCGGTCTCGATGGCGCAGCGCGATCATGGCCGCCAGCGCGGCGAAAAGCCCGCAGACCTCATCGGCCAGGGGCATCGGCGGCAGCACCGGTGGATCGCCCGGAAATCCGGACAACGCGACGAACCCGCTCATCGCTTCGGCGACGGTGCCAAATCCCGGCCGATCGCGATACGGTCCTGTCTGCCCAAACCCAGAGATGCGGACCATCACCAACCCAGGATTGACGGCGGCGAGCGCGTCGTATCCTAGGTGCCACCGCTCCATCGTGCCGGGCCGGAAGTTTTCGACCAGCACGTCGGCTTTGGCGACCAGCCGCTTCACCAGGTCCTGCCCGCGCGGATCCCGGAGGTTCAGCGTGATGGATTGCTT
>CBRGMJ010000396.1:0-2518 GCA_967797525.1 uncultured bacterium
CTTTCTCGTCGGCCTGCCGGCGCTGCGTCTGACCGGTCCGTATCTCACGATCGCCACGCTGGGGTTTGGCATCGCCGTGTATCAGATCCTGACCAACTGGACCGACCTGTCGGGCGGCCGGATGGGTCTGCCGGTACACCAGCTCTCGCTGGGGATTCCCGGGCTCACCGCCACGCAGCAGTTGTACTACGTTGCCGTGGCGACGACGGTGCTTCTCAGCTGGATGGCCTACAACCTGGCCCGATCTCACATCGGCCGCGCATTCGTCGCCATCCGCGACAGCGATATCGCCGCCGAAGTGACCGGGGTTAATCTCACATGGTACAAGACGCTATCGTTCGCGATCAGCGCCTCCTACGCGGGAGTCGCCGGGGCCATCGTGGCCCAGGCGCTGCGGCACCTCGAGCCGCAGGCGTTCACATTTCTGGAGTCGATCACGTATTTTGCGATGATCGTCGTAGGCGGGTTGGGGACGATCTCGGGAGCCATCATCGGCGGGGTGCTGTTGACGCTGCTGCCGACGTACCTCTCGGGGCTCAAGCAGTTTGTCCCAATCGTCTACGGCGCGGTCATCATGTTGATGATGGCCGTCGAGCCCACGGGCATCTACGGCCGGTGGCTGCGGGTCAAACGCTACTTGAAGGTCTGGCCGCTGTGAGGGCGTCTCCGTGACGCAGCTGATGCAGTATGTGGTCGGCGGGGTGGCGACGGGCAGTCTCTACGCGCTGGTAGCGCTGGGGATCGCCCTGCTGTATCGCTCGTCGCGCGTGCTGAACTTCGCCCACGGGGATCAAGCGACGCTTGCCACGTTTGTCGCCTTTACGCTGATGGGCGGAGGCTTTCGTTTCCACGCGAACCTCCCCTTCGGCGTGGCCGTCCCCGTGAGCTTGATCGCGGCGGCTGTGGTCGGCGCCGCGTTCTTCTTCTTGATCCTGCGCCCGGCGAAAGAGGGCACGCTGCTCGGCAAGATCGTCATGACCCTGGGGTTTGCGCTCCTGTTGAGCGGCGTGATGCAGTTGGTCTGGGGCGCCGACACGCAGACCTTCCCCTCCCCCCTGTCGGTCACGAAGGTCTACCGGCTCGGCGGGGTCGTCGTCAGCCAGGTCGATCTGGGTACGATCATCATCGGCCTCCTCCTGATGGCGGCGATGTACGGGCTGGTGCAGCGCACCAAGGTGGGGCTGGCCATGCGGGCGGTGTCGCAGGACGTGGTGGCCGCGCAGGCGCTGGGGATTCCGGCCCGGAAAATCTATGCGGCCACGTGGGGTCTGGCCTCGGCGCTGGGAGGCGCGGCGGGGATCCTGCTCGCCCCCGTCGTGTTCCTCGATCCCTTCATGATGCTCGATCCGTTTCTCAAGGGCTTTGCCGGCGCCGTGTTGGGGGGCATCGACAGCCTGCCGGGAGCGGTCCTTGGGGGATTCCTCCTGGGGGTCGCCGAAGCGGTATTTGCGGGGTACGTCTCGTTCAAGTTCAAGACGACCCTGGCGTTTGCGATCATTATCCTGGTCTTGCTGGTCCGTCCGGAAGGCCTGCTCGGCCGTGAGTATCACCGCAGAGTCTGATAAGGGGGGAACCCGCATGAGGATGTTGACCACGATGGTGCTCATCGCGGTCGTCATCGCGTTGCTCGCGCCCGCCGGCATGAGCCAGGAGCGCGGGATCACGGCGACCGAGATCGTGTTGGGCACGACGATGCCGACCTCGGGTCCGGCCGCCTTTTGGGGCGTCCCGATCAGCGGCGCGATGGACGCCTGGTTCAAGTACCTGAACGACCAGGGGGGCATTAACGGTCGAAGATTGCGCCTGGTCGTGAAGGATGACGGATATTTACCACCGCGCGCTGTTGCCAACACACGTGAGCTAGTTGAACGGGACAGCGTCTTCGCGCTCGCGTCGTCGTTGGGGACCGCGAATGTCTTCGCGGCTCGCGACTACGTCGTGGAATCGCAAACCTTCTGGATCACGCCGCTCGCCGGCGTGGATATCTGGGCCGGGTTCAAGAACAAGAAGTACATCTTTGCGACGTACCCGAGCTACATCGAAGAAGGCTCCATGCTGGTCACCTACGCGGCGCAGAACCTCAAGGCGAAGAGTGTCGCCGTGTTCTACCAAAACGACCTGTACGGTCAACAGGGGCTGCTGGGCATCAAGCGAGGTCTCGCCAAGTTGCCCGGCGTGAAACTGGGCACGGCGGTCTCGTATGAAGTGACCGACGCCGAAGTCACCGCGCAGGCGCAGAAGATGAGGGAGTCCGGCGCGGACGCCGTGATCCTCTATGCGACGCCGCGCGCTGGCGCCCTGATTGTCCGCGATATGGCCAAGCTCGGGTACAAACCCACACTGCTCTCGTCGTTCACGCTGGCCGACCCGGCGATGTTCGCGTTGGCCGGCGACGCCTGGAACAACGTGCACCTGGGGGCGTACTTCCCGCTGCCCGGGCTCGACCCGAAAGTCGACGCTGTGCTCGCCACGTTGTCGCGCATCAATCCGGCGCTGGCCCGCAGCCCCTTCAACGCCG
>CBRGMJ010000397.1:0-2516 GCA_967797525.1 uncultured bacterium
ACGGCCATCGAAGGTGGGCGGCGGCTCGGACCCTTCAAGCCCGGTGGTCCCCGCGACCCCGAGGGCAGTGGTCTGTTCGCGAGTCTCAACCGGAACAAACGATCGGTGGCAATCAACCTGAAACACCCGCGCGGTGCGGAGATCGCCATGGCGCTGGCGCGGCAGTGCGATGTGTTGACCGAAAACTTCAGCGTCGGGGTGATGGACCGCCTGGGGCTTGGGCCCGATCGCGTGCTGGCCGCCAACCCCCGACTCATCTACGTGAGTATCTCCGGGTTGGGCAATGGCGGGCCGCGCTCGGGGTGGGTGAGTTTCAACGCCGTCATCCAGGCGTTGTCGGGGCTGATGCTTGCGACAGGCGGACCCGATGATCCGCCGATCGGCGTGTCCAACTCGTGGGCCGACTTTGTCGCCGGGGCACACGCCGCTCTGGTGATCGTGACCGCCCTGCAGCGGCGCGATACCGCTGGGATCGGTGGCTGGATTGACATGAGCCAGTTTGAAGCCAACGCCCTCCCGCTGGGGCACCTGATGATTGATGCGCAGCGGCGCGGGGGGAGCCCCCGCGAAGGGAACCGAACGGCGGATCGTGTGCCCCAAGGCTGCTATCGGTGCCGTGGGGATGATGCCTGGTGCGCGATCAGTGTCGGCAGCGACGAAGAATGGGCGGCGCTCGTGGGTCTAGTGGATGACCAGGCCATGGGCGACGTGCGGTATCGTACTGTCGATGGACGGCGAACTGCGGCCGGTGAAATCGATGGCCGGTTGGAGGAGTGGACCCTCGCAAGGCAGGCGAGCGATGTCGAGCAGTTGTGCCGGAACGTGGGCGTTGCTGCGATGGCGGTGCGCACGAACGTCGACGCGCTGGCGGAACTGCCGCTCCTAGCGCCGTCTGCGGGGGCACTCGACCACCCGATCCTGGGCCGAGTGCCGATGCTGCCGAACCCGATCCACATCGACGGTCTTCCGGCCCGGGTGGGGCATGCCGGCCCGCTCCTCGGCGCGGACACGGACGAAGTCCTGCGCCAGGTCATTGGCATGACCGACGAGGAAATCGCCGGGCTGCGGGCCGATGGTGCGCTGCATTGACCGGGCCGGGCGACACGTCGGTGCAGTTGCCCGACAGCCTCAGGCAATGGGTCGGGTACGAGAGCGAACCCGTTAGCGCACCCGGGCCGATTGAGTGGAGCGACGTTCGCCGATACATGAACGCGACCGGCGACCGAAACCCGCTGTGGGGCGCGGCCGACCTGGACGTCAACCCGACTCGCACCGGGGCACTGGCGCCGCCGGCCATGATCCTGGACGTCTTGCGGCCGGCGGCCGGTCAGGACCAGATCGACGATCGTGGTGAGCGCGGCTTTCCGTCGTTGACCGGGGTCTCGACCTTGGTGACGGTACCAGGTGAGCGTGCACGGCTTAACGCGTCAACCGAGGTCGAATGGCTGCGGCCCCTCAAGATTGGGGATTGGGTGACGGTGCGGTGCAAGATCATCGATGTGGCGCTGAAGGCGGGGCGAACCGGCCCCGCGGTGTTCATCACGGAAGAGCGGCGATACGCCGACCAGACCGGTGAGCCCCTCGCGGTAGTATGGCAAACAACCGTACGGACTGTGGCCTGAGGTCGAAGATGACGGCTCCCAGACGCCTTCGAGTCCTCGATCTCACCGATCACGCCGCTGCGTACGCGACCAGACTGTTGGTCGATCTGGGAGTCCAGGTGATCCGCCTGGAGGCACCGGGTCGCACTCATGAGACTCGTCGTGACGCGCGGGATCGGTGCTTTAACGCCGGCAAGCGCAGCGCGGGGATCGATCTGCGTGGACATGATGGCCTGGAGGTCCTGGCGCGACTGTGCGCCACGGCCGACGCCGTCGTGGAAGGCATCGAGCCGGTGTTCGCGTACACGAATCAGGCCTATGCGAGGTGCGCGGTGGCAAACCCGCGACTGACATGGGTCGCCATCAGACCGCTGGTGCCAGAGACCGTGGCCGTGGGCACGAAGAGTGCCGAGATCGTGCGTTACGCGCAGAGCGGATTGATGTCAATCACAGGAGTTCCGGGTAAGGCTCCGGCGCTTGTCGGCGGTGGGCTTGCCGATTCCGTCACCGCGACCTTTGGGGCCCTGGCCTGTATGCTCGGGTGCCGGATGGCGGAGCGCACCCGGTTGGGGCATCTGATCACGGTCAGCGCCCACGAAGTGCTCAGCATGGTGATGCAGCAGGGATTGTACGAGGCCGCATTCTCCAACCGTATCACCAGACGAGGCGGGAACCGCCACGCGCACATCGCCGCGGCCGGCGCGCTGCCGTGCCGCGACGGGTACGTCGTAGTGTCGGCCAACGAGCGCCGCATGTGGCAGGCGCTTGTCGAGATGGTGGGTGACGACCGCCTGCGCGACCCGGCGCTGAGCGACGAGCGGATTCGCCTCCAGCGGCAGGCCGAGATCTTCGAGATTCTCGAGGCGTGGGCGCGCCGTTTCTCCAAAGCCGAACTGTCTGACATGGCACAGGCGC
>CBRGMJ010000398.1:0-2507 GCA_967797525.1 uncultured bacterium
ACGGTTGCGCAGATGCAGGCGCAGCGAGGCATTCTGGAGTTCACCTACAAGTTTCCGGGCAAATACATGTTCCACGCCCACAAAACCGAGTTCGCGGAGCTCGGCTGGACCGGTCTCTTCGATGTGGGTGGAGGGGAGGCATAGGCCATGCAGGCGGCCGGGCGTCCCCAAACCCAGACGACCAAGAGGCGCGGCGGGACATTGGTCCTGTTCATCATCCCTGTGATCTTGCTGGCAGGGGTGATTGCCGTGTTTCTCCGCACGAACGGCGCAGGGCTCAACGTCGAGCCGGCCGCCCCGATCGAAACGCTCCAGTTCGAGCGGACGATCTTGCGAGCGGGCGTGATCGAACTACACGTGCGCAACACCAGTCCGCAGGAGATCACGCTCGCCCAATTCATCATCAATGACGCGATCTTCCCCTTCACGGTGTCGCCGGGCGCCGAGATATCGCGGTTGGGACGGGCTGTCGTGACCATCGAGTACCCTTGGACCGAGGCCGCCGCCTACCAGATCGCGCTCTTTTCGTCGAACTCGATCGCGTTCAGGACCGAAATCCCCGTCGCGACCGAAACGAAGACCGTATCGACGGGCACGTTGTTGAGCTTTACGCTCATCGGTCTGTACGTCGGCGTCATCCCGGTGTTCCTCGGCATGTTCTGGCTGCCCGCGTTGCGGCAACTCGGGGCGCGCTGGTTCACGTTCTTGATGGCGATCACCGCGGGCCTGCTGGTCTACCTGGGCATTGATGCGACGACCGAGGCCTTGGAGATCGGGGGCGAGTTGGGCGGGCCGTTCCAAGGCATTGGCCTGGTCGGCATCGGCGTCGTGGCCACGTTCATGCTGCTCGATGCGATCGGCCGGCGGCAGGCCAGCGCCGCGCGCAGCGAAACGGCGCAGCGCTTTGCGCTCGCCTCCCTGATTGCGGTGGGCATTGGCCTGCACAACCTCGGCGAAGGTCTGGCGATCGGCGCCGCGTATAGTGTCGGGGCCGCAGCGCTGGGCACGTTCCTGGTCATCGGGTTCATCCTCCAAAACATCACCGAGGGACTGGGGATCGTCGCCCCGATCTTGAAAGACCGGACAGCGCTCTCGTCGCTGGCTTGGTTGGGACTCATCGGCGGCGCGCCGGCGATCGCCGGCGGGTGGATCGGCGGGTTGAGCTACTCGAAACCCCTGGCCGTGGTGTTCCTCGCCATCGGCGCTGGCGCGGTGTTCGAGGTCGCCTACGAGATCGCGAAGCTGATTCAGAAGGACGCTGCGAAGCGTCCGATGCCCCTGACGGTTTTTGCGGGTGTCACGGTGGGCATGCTGTTGCTGTACATAACGGGGTTGCTGATAAAATAACCAGAGAGAGGACGAGGGGATCGGCATGCCGGCACCGCTGAGCCAGGCGATCGAGGATTACCTCAAGGCCATCTATCTGATCGCCCAACAATCGCGCCAGGTCACGACGACGGAACTGGCCGAGCGTCTCGACGTGGCTCCCGCGTCGGTCACCAACATGATGAAGCGTTTGGCCCGCATGCGTCTGGTCCGGCACACACCGTATCACGGCGTCGCGCTGACCGATACCGGCGCCAGGGTGGCCCTGGAGGTCATTCGTCATCACCGGCTGCTTGAGCTCTATCTCAGCCGGCAGTTGGGCGTCAGCATCGACCAGGTGCATGGCGAGGCCGACCGTTTGGAGCACGCGATCTCCGAAGACCTCGAAGATCGGATCGCGACCGCGCTGGGTGAACCGTCGCTCGATCCGCACGGCGATCCAATTCCCACCAAGGGCGGCGAGGTGGCCGCGGCCGGCGGACGGCTGCTGATCGAAGCCGCGCCGGGCGTGCGCGGGGTGATCACGCGGGTGAGTGACCGCGATGCGCGGCGGGTGCGCGAACTGGCGGCCGCTGGGCTGTTGCCGGGCGCCGAACTCGAGGTCGTCGCCACGGGCCCGCGTGGCATCGAGATCGTCGTGGAAGGACAACGCCAGCGCATTAGTACGACGCTGGCCGCAGCGGTCTATCTCGACGCCGGCGATCGCGCGCCCGCCGCTTAGCCTACGCCTTCTGGCGGGGATTCGTGCGCAGTAGCGTAAGACCGTTGGCGATGACGAGTAGGGACACCCCCATGTCCGCGAACACTGCCAACCACAGCGTCGTCCGCCCCAGCAGCGCCAGCGTGAGGAAGACACCTTTGATCCCGAGCGCCAGGACGACGTTCTGGCGAATCACGCGCATGGCTCGGCGACTCAGTCTAATCGCCTCCGGTAGCAAACTGAGATCATCGCGCATCAGCGCCACGTCGGCGGCCTCGAGTGCCGTGTCGGAACCCGCTACACCCATCGCGACTCCAACCGTCGCGGCCGCGAGCGCAGGCGCGTCGTTGATGCCATCGCCGACCATGATCACCCGCTCGTGGTGTTGTCTGAGTGCCGTCACGGCGGCGACCTTTTGTTCCGGAAGCAGGCCGGCCTGGACGCTGTCGACGCCGACCGACGCCGCGACCGCAGCGGCGGC
>CBRGMJ010000399.1:0-2506 GCA_967797525.1 uncultured bacterium
CGAGAATGGGTTCCGCGGGTCGAACAGCCGCTCGAAGCTCGCCTTCACCGCCGCCGCGTCGACGGGCGTGCCGTCGTGGAACTTGTGACCCCGGCGCAACTTGAAGGTCCAGGTGAGGCCGTTGTTCGAGACGCTCCATTCGGTCGCCAGCTGCGGCACGATGTTCGACCGCATGTCGAACATGACCAGTCTGTCGTAGAGATGGGCGAACATGATGTCGCTGGCCAGATTGGTGTTGGAGTGGGCGTCCAACGACGGCGGATCCGCGTCGATGCCGACCACGATCTTCGTACCGCGCGCCGGGCCTGCACCCGTACTCGGGCCAAGTGACAGGACCAGCAGAGCCACGAGCACCAGCCAGATCGCCACAGAAAATCGTCTGCTACGCATACAGGGGGCCCCCTCCCGATGCCGTTCACCGGAATGATTCAGGGATTCCCTGACTGCCGCGGGACTCCTGCAGGGCTCGGTCGCGTCAAGGCGAACGCTATGGATCATCATGCGGCACACAGCACCTGCAGCGTCAGACTTGCCGTTTCTGACCTTGTCGAATCTGTCGGAGCTTGTCGCGCGCCGGAAAGTATCTCCGGTCGAGGTCGTCAACGTACTACTCGACCGGATCGAGCGCTTGGACGGAGCGCTGCACAGCTACATCACGGTCTGCCGCGAACCAGCGCTCGAGGCCGCGCGGCGGGCCGAGCGCGATATTCGGGCCGGCCGGCGCCGCGGCCCGCTCCACGGCCTTCCGATCTCACACAAAGATATCTCGTGGACCCGCGGTGTGAGAACGACGGCCCACTCACGCACCCTGGCCAATTTTGTCCCCGAACATGACGCCACACACGTGGCGCGGCTCGCGCGTGCCGGCATGATCATGCTCGGCAAGACGAACACGACCGAGTTTGCCAACGGGGGCATGGAGGTCTTTGGCGTCGCGCGGAATCCGTGGAGCCTGTCGCACTACACCGGAGGGTCGAGCGCGGGGTCCGCCAGCGCGTTGGCCGCGGGTCTGGCGGTGGCCGCGACGGGGTCGGACACCGGTGGATCGATTCGCGTCCCGTCCAGTTTCTGCGGCATCGTCGGTCTCAAACCGACGTACGGCCGCGTCAGCCGGTACGGCGTCATCGCGCTCTCCTGGAGCCTCGACAACGCGGGACCGATGACGCGCACCGTCCGCGATTGCGCGCTGCTCCTGAACGCCATGGCCGGGTTCGACCCGCTCGATCCGTCAACGGCGCGTGTGCGGGTGCCCGACTTCACCGCGGGTTTGAAAAAAGGCCTCAAAGGCGTGATCCTCGGCGTCCCGCAGCACCACTACTACGATGGACTCGACCCAGAGATCGACGGCGCGGTGCGCGCGGCGTTGCGCGAGCTCGAATCCCAGGGCGCGCGACTCGAACCCGTCAGCCTGCCGAGCGCCGGGCAGCTCGAGCCCGCCTATTCGGTGATCATCTCCGCCGAGTCATTCGGCGCCCACGCGGTGCGGCTGCGCCGGCAGGCCGCCGATTACGGTGCGCGCTCGCGGCGCCGGATCTCCTGTGGCGCATTCTACTCGGCCGCCGAGTATCAGCACGCGCTTCAGATTCGCCGGTTGTGGGTGGCCGAGCTCGATCAGGCGCTGCGCCGGGTCGATGCCCTGGTCATGCCGACGCTGCCCTACGCGGCCTTCACCATAGAGGTGCAACAGCAGCAGCCCGGTCCACCCGATACGTCGTGGGGGACGCGGCAGTTCAATCTGTCCGGCCACCCGGCGATCACGATTGCCTGTGGCTTCACGCGCGCCGGGCTGCCGGTCGGGTTGCAGTTTGCGGGAAAGGCGTTCGATGAAGCGATGCTGTTCCGCGTCGCGCACGCCTACGAGCAGGCCACATCCTGGCACGAACGGCGACCCGCCGTCAAGGAGGCAGAGACCCATGCCGTCCGAGCGTAACTGGCGCGGTGAGGCCGCGGCGCACGGTCTGGCGCTGAGCGATGACGACCTGGCGTTTATCCGCGATCAGGTGGAGCGGGTGAAGGCTGCGCTTGCGGCTCAACGTCCTGGGGTGCCCGAGGGCCTGGAACCGGCATACCGGTTTGCGACCCCGCCGCCCCCGCCGCGACGGCGTCGATCGCGCCGCGGCTGATCGCCCAGATCCCCGCGGCCAGCACCCCGGCCGCCAGATAGAACGCGCTCCCCAGACCGGTCAGCGCGACCGCCGCGCCGAACAACACCGGGCTCACCACCTCGGCCAGACGGTTGCTGGTCATCCGCAGGCTCAGCGCGAGTCCCCGCTCGCGCGCGCCGACGTTTCCCGCCATCATGCTCATCGTCAGCGGCTGGGTGAAGCCGAATGCGACACCTGTCGTGGCGACGGCCAGCGCGAGCGGCCACAGGGTCGTCAAGAGCGGTGTCACCCCGATGCCAACCGTCGCCAGCGCCAGCGCGATCATGAGGATGCGCCGGCGGCCCAGGCGGCCGGCGAGTACACCGATCAGAGGGCGCACGACCATCGACGATGCGCCGAGG
>CBRGMJ010000400.1:0-2504 GCA_967797525.1 uncultured bacterium
CAGCGCCTGCTGTTCCCGCCGTGCCGCAGCAAGCTCGTCATCGCTCAGATACACATGGAGCAGCCCCTTGCGCTGATAAAAGAACCCGGGCTCCGGGGCGTGGCCAAACTCTTCGAACAGGTCGAGGCTCATCCGGCTGAGGGCGCGCAGCGCGTCCGACCCGCGTGCAGCGGCGTCTTGGGTACAGAACCCTCGAAAACGCCACGCCCAACGCAGGAATGCCGGATCGAGCCGCAGCTTAATGTAGACGGGACTGTCCCGGCGGAACATCCACCGCGCTGCCTGCCCCAAGACGCCGGGGCCGGGCAACGGGTGCGAGTGTGCGGGGGTGATCAGGCAGGCGTTGCCGTACGAGCACCCGCGGCCGATCTCGCCGCGGTCGACGACCGTCACCTGCCAGCCGGTCTGATGCAGAAAGTACGCGGAGGCGACGCCGACGGCGCCGCCTCCGATCACCACTGCCTGCTGTGCCACGCGACCGATCCTCGAGACCTTAGTCGCGCTTGTACGCCTTGGCGAGATAAAGCGATTGATCCTTGAACGGCCGCCAGCCCGCGACATTCTTACCGGTGGCATAGAGGTCCTCTTGGGCAAACAGCGGGACGTTTGGCGGGTCGTCCTTCATGATCAGGGCCATCTCGCGGTAGAGCCGGAGTCGCTCTTTGTCATCGGACGTAGCCCCCGCCTTCATCATCAGGGCGTCGAAGTCCTGACGGCACCAGTACGCGTAGCGGAAGTTGCACATGTACTGTATGTACATGAAGTGCGCGTCGGGCGGCGGCAGGCTGCCGGAGTAGAAGATGTCGCGCAGCCCGAGCGCGCTGAGCTGTGTCAGGAACTCGCCCGGCTCGAGCACGACCTGCCGCGCCCGCACACCGACTTTGAGCAACTGCGCGGCGATCGCCTCGCTGATCTCCTTGTCCTGCGGATACCGCCCGTTGGGGAACTTGAACGTCACTTGAAAACCATTAGGAAAGCCGGCTTCGGTGAACTGCTGCTTGACACTCGCAACATTATATGGGGCCGCCTTGATGTCGTGCTGGTATCCGAAGTACTCGGGTGTGAGCGACTGTCCTTCGAGCTTCCTCGCGCGTCCCTTCAGCAGCGTCCGCAGGATGCTGTCGACGTCGATCGCTGACTGCATCGCCTGACGCACCTTCTTGTTTTGCAGCGGACCCTCCCATTTCGAGGCCATCACCAGTGAAAAGATGCGCGCTCCCCGGATCGCGTGTCCGGTCAGGCTGGCATCGCCGCTGACCCGGTCCCACGCGTCGAGCGGGATCAGCGTCGCGATGTCGATGTCGCCCGCCTGCAGCGCGGCCACGCGCGCGGGGCCCTCGGGGATCGGCCGGAAGACCAGCCGTTTGATCTGCGGCGCCCCGCGCCAGTGGTCGGCGTTCGCCTCGAAGACGACCCGGTCATCTTTGATCCACTCGACGAACTTGTATGCCCCGGTGCCGATGGGCCGTTGGCAGAACCCGCGGAGCAACCCGACCTGCTCGGTGTACACGGGTGGATACT
Source organism: uncultured bacterium (assembly GCA_967797525.1). Lineage (GTDB taxonomy): Bacteria > Sysuimicrobiota > Sysuimicrobiia > Sysuimicrobiales > Humicultoraceae > JBGPNN01. Next base: position 1,522 of record CBRGMJ010000400.1, read on the forward strand.
GGAAGGAGCCCATCGCCAGCGCGGTCAGCATCAGTCGCTCGGTGGTCGGCGCCTTCGCCTTGATGTCGACGGTGTAGAGATCGACCACTTCGGCCGCCCGCAGCGACGAGACGAAGAAGGCCAGCGACGGCGCGCGGAGCATCTGCTCGAGGCTGTACCTGGCGCTGTTCGCGTTGAACTCCTCGCCGTTGGTGAACATCACGCCGCGGCGCAGTGTGATCCGGAGCGTATCGGGGGCGGTCTTTTCCCACCGCATCGCCAGCTCGGGGAGAAAGCCGAGCGAGTCGGGGGAGAACGTCACCAGCCGCTCAACGACCTGTCCGCTCACGTTCTTGTCGGGCTGCGCCGTGCCAAAGAGCGGTGAGAGACACCGCGGATCGAACCCTTGGGCGACAACCAGTGTGTCTTTCGGGTTGCGCGGCGCGCCGGCCGCCGGGTGCAGCAGACCCAGGAGCAGCGCGCACGCCACGAGCGCGAGGATCAGGCGATTCATGCCATACCCTCCGTCATTGAGGCTGGCCTGAGTGGTTCGCCGTGGGGCAGGGAATGTCCCGCCCCCGGCCGTAGCACCCGGTGGAGGCATCGACAACCTGATGACCGGTTCGCGAACCGTTCGCGCGCCGCGCGGCCGTGACATCTCGTGCAAGGGATGGCCGCAGGAAGCCGCGTTGCGGATGCTGATGAACAACCTGGATCCCGACGTCGCGGAGCGGCCGCAGGATCTGGTCGTCTATGGCGGCAAAGGGAAAGCCGCGCGGTCATGGGCGGCGTTTGACGCCATCATCGCGGCGCTGCGGGCGCTCGGTAACGACGAGACCCTCCTCGTCCAATCCGGCAAGCCCGTCGGCGTCTTCCGTACGCACGAGTGGGCGCCCCGCGTCTTGATCTCCAACAGCATGCTCGTCCCGAAGTGGGCGACGTGGGAAGAGTTCTGGCGGCTCGAGGCGATGGGGCTCACGATGTACGGACAGATGACCGCCGGC
>CBRGMJ010000401.1:0-2500 GCA_967797525.1 uncultured bacterium
CAATGCGCTGGAGCAGGAGCGCGGCATTACGATCTACTCGAAGAACACTGCCCTCTACTACAAGGGCACCAAGATCAACATCGTCGACACGCCAGGGCACGCCGACTTCGGGTCAGAGGTCGAACGGATCCTGCGCTCGATTGATTCAGTGCTGTTGGTCGTGGATGCGCAGGAAGGGCCGATGCCGCAAACGCGGTTCGTGCTCAACAAGTCCCTCGAGCTCGGTTTGAAGCCCATCGTCGTGATCAACAAGATCGATAAGACGGCCGCCGATCCCGGCCGGGCAGACGGAGAAGTGCTGGAACTCTTTCTCGAGCTAGGAGCCACGGAGGAACAAGTCGAGTTCACCACGGTGTATGCCGTCGGGAGAGAGGGGATTGCCAAGCGCTCGCTCGATGACGAGTCGGATGACTTGACCCCGCTCCTCGACACGATTCTCGAAAAGGTGGCGCCGGCGGGCCACGACCCCCAGGGCGCCCTGCAGGCGCAACCCTTCAATTTGGGCTACGACGACTATCTCGGGCGGCTGGCCATCTGCCGCATCTACCAGGGGGTCGTCAAGACCGGCTCGCCTGTATGGGTCAGGAAGCCCGACGGCCGCGCCGTGGCCGGCAAGATCACCAAGCTCTTTACCTTTGAAGGTCTGTCGCGGAAGGAAGCACCGGCCGCGCAGTCGGGTGACATTGTGATGATCGCCGGACTGCCTGATATCTACATCGGCGACACGGTCGGAGACCAGCCGGACGTTGCGGCCCTTCCTTCCATTGACGTGGATGAGCCGACGCTAGTCCTCAACTTCCTGGTGAACACGTCGCCGTTTGCGGGCCGCGACGGAAAGTTCGTGACCAGCCGCCAGATCCGGGAGCGGTTGGAGCGCGAGCTCGAGGTCAACGTGGGTCTGCGGGTTGACTTCGGTTCCAGTGAGGTGTTCCGCGTCTTCGGTCGCGGCGAGCTGCACATCGCCATCCTGCTGGAGAACATGCGCCGTGAGGGGTACGAGATGCAGGTCTCGCAACCGCAGGTGGTGCTGAAACAGGAAAACGGCGTAACAATGGAGCCCTACGAGGAGATGACGATCGACGTCCCGAGCGAGTATCAGGGGACGGTGATCGCCAGGCTCGGGCCGCGCGGCGCTATCTTGAAGGACCTGAAGGCGCACGAGACACGCGTCCGCATCATCTTCGAGGGCCCCACCCGCGGCATCATCGGCTACCGCAATCAGTTTGTCGTCGATACGAAGGGGCGCGGTATTCTGGCGTCTCGCGGTATCGGGTTTAGGCCATACAGCCGCGAGCTTCAAAAGCGCCGCCCCGACGGTTCAATGGTGTCGATCACGCAGGGGAAGGCCGCCGCGTTTGCCCTGGACAATTTGCAAAACCGCGTAACCTTGTACATCGGTCCGGGCACCAACGTCTACGTGGGCATGGTCGTCGGCAATACATCCAAGGGCGAGGAGATGTTTGTCAACCCCGTGAAGGGCAAACACCTGACGAACATGCGCGCGTCGGGCTCGGATAAGGCGATTCAGTTGGAGCCGCCGAAGGTGCTGTCGATCGAGACGGGCCTGGAAATCATGCAAGAGGACGAATACTTGGAGGTCACGCCAAAGAGTGTGCGGCTCAGAAAGCAGCGGCGTGCGCGGTAGCGGTCCAGGGGGGACACGATGAAGTATCGCTTTCATCACATCCACGTGATCTGCGGCGATCTGCCGACCACCGAGGCGTTCTTCGCGAACGACCTTGAGGCTACGCTCGTCGAGCGCCGCAAGTTTGGGACGGCCGATGGCGCGATCATCGACCTCGGCGGGACGCGCATCTACCTCCGCGCACGCCGGGAGGGCGACGCCATCACGGGTGACTCCACCAGCGCGCGGTTTGGCTACGACCATATCGGACTCCAGGTCGACAACATCGATGCCGCGTACACGACCCTGTCAGGGAAGGGATACGTCTTCTTCATGCCTCCCCAGCAGCAAGGGGACATGCGGATCGCGTTTCTCAAAGGACCGGACAACATCACCATCGAGCTCCTCCAACCACTCGGCTGAGTTCAGGGGACGCTGTCCATGGTCGTTATCATGTTTCGTTCGAGGGTGAGACAGGGGGTCAATGCGGAGCTCGGGCGGGTGGGTGAGCGGATGTACGAATTGGCGTCATCGATGCCCGGTTTTCTCTCGTATAAGGATTTCGTTGCTGAAGACGGCGAGAACGTCACGATCATCGAGTTTGAGTCTCTCGAGACCCTTACAGCCTGGCGGGAGCACCCAGAGCACAAGATCGCGCAGGGACGGGGTCGCACCGAGTTCTTCGCCGAATATCATATCCAGGTGTGCACGCCAGTGCGAGACTATCGCTTCAACTTCCCTCAGCCGAGCGCCTCGTCTTTGACGGGAACGGTGTAGTTTAGACCGAGCCGACCTCCGTCCGCGTAGATGGTCTGGCTGGTGATATAGCTCGCATCCGCCGAGGCGAGGAAACAGGCGACCGCGGCGATCTCATCT
>CBRGMJ010000402.1:0-2494 GCA_967797525.1 uncultured bacterium
GTCCCAACAGCCGCTGGGGCACCTGGATGTCTTGCGGATCATACGGGGAGAGGACCGAGGCGAACACGGCGATGAGCACCATGGCCAGGACGATCATCCCGCCAACGAGCGTCGACCGGCTGCGCCCCAGCGCGCGGCGCCCGACCGTCAACAGACCAGCCGGAGGCGGTGCGGGGCGAACGGTCACGACGCCCGCGGATTCGTCGACGCGCGCCTCACGCATACTTGACCCGTGGATCGAGAAAGACGTACAGCACGTCGATCAGCAGATTCACCAGGACGTAGACGGCCGCGACGAACATCAAGACGCCCTGCACGACCGGGTAGTCCCTACGGAGGACCGATGAGATCACCAGCCGCCCGACCCCCGGCAGCGCGAAGACCGTCTCCGTGACGACGGCGCCGGCCAACAGCCCACCCAACGCCAGCCCGATGACGGTGATCGTGGGGATCAGGGCGTTCCGCAGCGCATGGCCCACAATCACGCGACGTTCCTGGTTGCCCTTGGCCCGGGCTGTCCGCACGTAATCCTGACCGAGCACCTCCAGCATGCTCGACCGCGTCATCCGTGCGATGAGGGCCGATGCCCCAAAGCCCAGCGTGACCGCAGGCAGAATCAACGATTGAATCGCACCGGTGACGGATTGCTCCAGCGGCACGTACCCGGCCACCGGGAACAGCCTGAGATAGACAGAGAAGATCAAGATCAGATTCAACCCGAGCCAGAACCCCGGCACCGACACGCCGAACAGGGCGACCCCCATTGCGGCCTGATCGACCCAGGTGTTGCGCCGCACGGCGGCCGCCACGCCCGCGGGCAACCCGATCGCGACGGCCACGGCGAGCGCCAGCGTCGTCAGCAGAAACGTCGGCTCGACGCGCTCGACAATAGCGTTCAGCACGGGCCGCTGCAGGAAGATCGAGTAACCGAGATCACCGCGCAGCGTGCGGCTGTACCAACGGACAAGCTGCACCAGCAGCGGCCGGTCCAACCCCATGATCGCGCGCAGATTGTTCAGATCGTCGATGGTCGCATCAGGGCCGAGCATGACCGCCGCGGGGTCGCCCGGCGTGAGGTAAATGAGGAAAAACCCCGCGGTGGCGACGATGAGCAGCACGGGGAGCAGGGCGATGAGCCGCCGGACCACGTACCCGGTCATAGGCTGACTCGTCAGGCGACGATATAGGGAATCGTGGCGCCGCCGTCGATGACGATCGTCTGCCCGGTGATGAACCCCGCCTGTGGCCCGGCCAGATACGCCACCAGATCGGCGACCTCGTCCGCGGTGCCCATGCGGCCAATCGGGATGATGGCACGCAGCCGCGCGCGCGCGTCCTCAGGCAGTTCGGCCACGATCCCCGCGTCGATCGCGCCCGGCGCCACGGCGTTTACGGTGATCCCGTGTGGCGCCAGCTCGCGGGCGATTGCCACGGTGAGCCCAATGAGTCCCGCTTTCGCTGCCGAGTAGTTGGCCTGCCCGGGGCCACCGACCACGCCGGCGACCGACGTGACGTTGATAATGCGCCCGCCACCGGCAGCCATCAGATGCGGGACCCCCAGCCGGCAGCAGCGTATCGCGCCGGTCAGGTTGGTTTCGATGACTGATGTCCAGTCGGTGGGGTGCATGCGCAGCGCGAGGGCGTCGCGGATGATCCCAGCGTTGTTGACCAAGATGTCCAGCCGCCCAAGACGCGACACCGCTCCGTCGATGAAGCGCGCCACGTCGGCTTCGGAGTCGACGTTGCCCTGAAACGCCGCAACGGCGGTCCGGGCCGAGAGCTCGTCAACCAGCGCCTGCGCGCCCGCCGCGTTGGACCGATACGTAAAGGCCACGGCTGCGCCGGCGCGGGCAAGCGCCACGGCCACGGCCCGACCGATCCCTGATGAACCGCCGGTGATGAGGGCGACTTTCGAAGCGAGCGTCACGTGCGACGTGCGATCGCCTGCAGCCAGATGCGGGGAACGGCCCGCAGCGACAGTTCCTCCATGGCCTGCCTGACTCCGACTTTGAGCGCTTCCGCGCCGATCTCAAGGGGCACGCCGGGGAGCGCGCCCTCGATGAACATCGAGAACTCGCTGATGTCCTCCCAGGCCTGACAGTTGAGGTCCTTTTCTTGAAACTCGAACTGCGTGTCGCCAAACCCGGTGGATTCAAGCAGCTGGCGATAGTCGTCAGGCGAAAGCCACTGCATCGCGGTGGCCTTCACACCGCGGGTAATCCCGTGGCCGCGATCTTGCAGCCATCGCCGCGCGCGCAGCACCCATAGCTTGTAGAAGCGGTAGGTGTCGCCCGGATAGGCGCCGTCGAAGAACGTCGTATTGAACGCCAGCACCCCGCCGGGCCGCAGGACCTTGCTGATCCCCGAGATCACCTGCGCCTTGTCGGGCACGAGATGGATGGCGTTGCAGAAGACCAAGGTATCAACCGGTGGAGGCACCAGGCTCGAGATGCGCTCGGCTGTGCCCTGGATGAAGCGCACCACCGCCGACTGG
>CBRGMJ010000403.1:0-2465 GCA_967797525.1 uncultured bacterium
CGAGGATAGCGACCGCGCGGATCGGTGAGCCGGTGCCGTCGCGGATCCGCAGGGGAAAGCCGCAAAACGTGAACCGCCGTCCGGCGATCTCCTCGAGGTTCGCCAGCCCTTCCATGTGGATCATCCCGAGGTGGCGGCACAGCAGGTGGACCTCGAAGTTCCGATCGTCCGGGTGCCCGGGGTTCGGTCCCTCAACGCCGAAATTCCGGACGCCCTCACTGTGCAGCCACCGCACGGCGTCAGGCGTCATTCCAGGGTAGGCAGTGAAGAACGTCGCGGATGGATACGTGCGTCGATAGTGACCACTGCACAGCAGGACGATGTCCCCTTGCTGAATCGTCAGACTGTCCCGCGCGCACGCGTCGCGCAGATCCCCTGTGTCGATCCATCCGTCGCGTTGTACGGCGCGCACATCGAGACATACTGCTGGCCCATAGAACCAGTCGAGAGGCACCGCCGCGATATCCATCGCGGCGGGATCTGGGTCGAAATGCCGGGGCGCGTCCACGTGGGTTGACGCATGGTCGGGGAGCACGAGCAGGCGCGTGGTTGAGGAGAACCCGTTCGTGTGGAGCGGCCGCGTCTCCTCATGGGTACGCCAGACCCATACCTGCGGCGGGACTGCTCCGGGATTGGAGGGCTCCTTATGATACAGTTCGCGGGACAGATCAACGAGACGCGTCACTGGGACCTCCTTCATGACGTCTCACCGTCGGCGCCGACCGCGTCTCCAATTTTCTTGAAGCCGTCTCGCGCCAGCATGGCGCCCAGGCCGCGGCAGACACGCCCGGCCATTCCGAGTCCCTCATAGACGAAGCCCGTGTACACTTGCACCAGGCAGGCGCCGGCGCGGATCTTCTCGTACGCGTCCTGCGCCGTGAACACGCCTCCGACGCCGACGACCTCCGCACGTCCCCGCAGGCGCCGGTAGAACTCGCGCACCAGCGCCGTCGTCATCGCGCGGATCGGCGCGCCGGACACCCCACCACCGCCTAGACCGGCCTGCTCCACCAGCGGCGATGCGACGGTCGTGTTGGCGACGACCACGCCTGCGGCGCCGTGGCGCACGACCATCCCGGCAACGTCGTCCAGGCTCTCCGCGGGCAGATCGGGAGATACCTTGAGCAGAAACGGTTTGGCCACGCGTCCCGCGGCCTGTGTCGCGATTTCGCCGCGAAACGCGGAGAGGAGCTCGTGCAAAAGATCACTTCGGTGAAGATCGCGAAGGCCTGGGGTATTCGGCGAACTGATGTTGATCACAAAGTAATCACCGGCCGGATACAGGACTCGAAGCGCTTCGACGTAGTCACCGGCCGACCGTTGGGGCGGTGTCGCCCGATTCGGCCCGATGTTGATGCCCAACGGGCCGCGCCCAACGCGGCGGGTCAACCGCGCGGCCACAGCCCGCGCCCCATGACTTGGAAAACCCAGCCGGTTGACCACTGCCCGCTCTACGACCAGGCGCGCGATACGCGGGCCGTCGTTCCCCGGCTGCGGCATCGGCGTGACCGTGCCGACCTCGACGAACCCAAAGCCGAGACTTTCAAGCGCGGCCACGGCCCGGCCGTCCTTATCGAAACCGGCGGCGACCCCAACGGGATTGGGAAATTGCAGGCCAAATGCGGTCGTCTCAAGGCTCGCGCCGGCAAACGCCAGCCGTTCGCGCAGCATCGCGCGGAGACGCGGCCGGGCGGCGAGCATCTCGAGGGTACGCATCGCCAGCGTGTGCGCGGACTCGGGCGGCAGCAGAAAAAGCGGTCGATGCAACGCCATCAGGGCCCCGCCTCAACCCCGGCGGCGCCCACCTGCCTGGTGCGCTGCGGCTCGGCAACCAGCAGCGCGAGTATAGTCGCGACCACCAGTGCCGCCGCGATCGCCGCCCACGCGGTCGGGTAGCCGTGATATTCAGCGACTAAACCCACAAGCGGTGGTCCGGCGACACCGCCGAACGATCCCAGCGTGTACGCCATTCCGGTGGCCGCCGCGGTGGCCTCCGGCGCAACGAGCTCAGCGCGTACCAGCTCGATCATGCCAGCATACGCCATCAGTCCGAGCCCCAACAGCACCGAAACCGCGCGCCGCCCAGCACGCCCACCTGCACCGTCGACAGCCCTAGATCTCGCTGCAAGAGCGGCATGAGAACGCTGAGACCACCCGAGCCCAGCGACACGGTCAGGTGCGGGATCGTCACGGCGGCCAGCATCGCCAGCCACGCCGCACGCGCCGTGGTACTCATCCTGTACGCCCTAGGAGAATCGAGCGGCCGCGGCGTGAAACGCACGGCGCACGAACACCTTGATCATCTCCCGCTTGTACTCGGCGGACCCATGCAGATCGTCGACCGCGTCGGCGGTGTCCCCGGCGATCCGCGCCGCCGCGTCGAGGTGCGGGCCGATCTCCGACAGCGCCCGGCCAGTCAACCTCGCCTCGGCGTCGCCGACCCGAACAGGCGCGGGCCCGACGCA
>CBRGMJ010000404.1:0-2454 GCA_967797525.1 uncultured bacterium
GGTGGCGCTCGTCCGCGGAGGCCGGGTCGGTGCGGTCTTCAACACGCCGACGCGCGGCCACCGGCCCGATCGCGCCGGGTTCGCCTTGCGCCGTGCGGCCGTCGAGCTCAACATACCGCTGCTGACGTCGCTCGATTCAGCGCGCGCGATGTTGGAGGCGTACGTCTCGTCTGCTGAACCGGAGCCTTTCCCGCTTGGCTAGCGCGTCGTCAGTCTCCCGGGGCTGTCGCCATCGCGGGAGGCCGCGTCACGGAGTGATCGGGGTGGGCCGGTCGCTCGCGGATGGCCAGCACCATCACCGTCGCGGCAAATGCGAGTACGGCCGCGGAGTGGAACGCGAGCGTGTAGTTGCCGAAGCGATCATAGAAGAACCCGCCCACCATCGACCCGACGGCTGCACCGATCTGATGCGAGAAGAAGATCCACCCTGACAATTCTCCGACGGAGTATCGCCCGTAGAGCTTTGCGGTGAGGGACGTCGTCGCGGGCACGGTCGAGATGTAGTTGAGGCCGAAAATGGCTGCAAACGCAAACAACCCGGGCACGGTGCCCACGTAAGGGAGAAAGATCAACGAGATGCCGCGGAGCAGATAGTATCCCGCCAGCGGAAGCCGCGCGCCGAATCGATCACAGCCCCAGCCCGACGCAACCGTGCCGACGATATTCAACGCTCCCATCACGCCCAGGGCCTGCGCGGCCTGGGCGGCGTGGAACCCGTGCTCGGTCGCGTATGGGATCAGGTGTGTGAGCACCAGCCCCGACGTCGTGTACCCGCACACCCAGAAACTCCCGGCCAGCAGCCAGAACGGCCGCGTGCGGGCCGCCTCGACGATGCCCGTTCGCTGTGCGGCGCGTTCCTCCGCACTCGCCCCGGACGTGCCGTCTGCAGCGCCGTAGGGGGCCAATCCAATCTCCCGAGGGTCGTTGCGAATCAGGAACACCGCCAGCGGGAGGATGAGGATCAGAAAGCCGATCCCTGCCGCCATGAACCCGGTGCGCCACCCGGCGGAGAGGGTGATCGCCATCAGCACCGGCACGACGAGCAGTTGCCCGGCCGCCATGCCACCGCCGGCGATGCCCAGCACCAGCCCTCGCCGCGCATCGAACCAACGCGTGGCCAGCGACGCCGCGACGGACATCGCCGCCCCACCCGCCCCAAGGGCCGTGATGATGCCCGCGGTGAGGTAGAGCTGCCACAGGCTGTTGATAGACGAGGTCGCGATCGCGCCGAGCCCGAGCAACAGCACCGCCCCGATCATCACGCCCCTCGGCCCCCACCGGTCGGCCAGACGCCCAACCAGCGGGCCGACGGCGCCATAGAGGAACAGCGAAAGCGAGGCGACGACGGACAGCGATGTGCGGCCCCATCCGAACTGCGCTTCGAGGGGTTGGATGAAGACGCCAAACGAAGTCCGCACGCCCGACGCCATGAGCAAGATCACGCTTGAGACGCCGAGCACAATCCACGCATAGTGCACTCTTGGCCGGCCGCGGACGGTCGCCGTCATTGATGAACTCCACCGAGGGCGTCGTAACTGTACCAACGGTACTATAGCAGGCTCTTCATCCCACTATTTCCGTGCGCAAGATCAGCCACCTTCGAGCAATAAGATGGATATAGCAGCTGCTATTATAGTATAGTAAATGATATACTTCATATGTGACCAGCCCGATGCCCGAGACCCCATGGTACCTGTTCATTCATACGCTGCCCCCAACGCCACTTTATCTACGCGCCAAGATCCGCCGGCGTCTGGCCAAGATCGGCGCGGTGGCGCTGAAGGATTCTGTCTACGTCCTGCCCGCGGTCGCGGAGAGTCTCGAGGACCTGCAATGGATCGCTCAGGAGGCCGAGGCAGGCGGGGGCGATGCGTACATTTGCCGCGGCGACTTCGCCGGTGGGATCTCCCACGCGTCGTTGGTCACCCGATTCAACGCGGAGCGCGACGCCGCCTACAAGGCGCTGGCGGCGGACATTCGCCGCACCGCCGTGGGCAAGCGCCCCGACGGCGGGCTGGCGCGCTTCAAGAAGCGCTTCGATGAGATCGCCGCGATCGACTTCTTCAAGGCATCGGCACGAAGGGAGGCAGACTCTGCCTTGAACACGCTCGAACGCCGCCTGCCTGGGCGCAGGCCCGACGGCGAGCCCGCACGCCCGCCGAAGCCCGACTTGGTCGGGCGGACGTGGGTGACGCGGAAGAGTCTCTACGTCGACCGGCTGGCCTCCGCGTGGCTCATCCGCCGGTTTATCGATCCGAAGGCGCGCTTCCGGTTCATCGATCCGGGCCGCGAAGCGCGCAGACCGGGCGAGATTCTGTTTGACATCGTGGGCGGCGACTTCACCCACGAGGGCGACTGGTGCACGTTTGAATCGATGCTGCGACGGCTGGGTCTGTCTGACCCGGCCCTGGCGAGGATCGCCGAGATCGTTCACGACATCGATCTCAAAGATGG
>CBRGMJ010000405.1:0-2449 GCA_967797525.1 uncultured bacterium
TCAGCAAGGACGGCCGCACCTGGCAGTTCAAGCTGCGTAAGGGCGTCCAGTGGTTCGATGGCAAACCGGTGACAGCAGACGATGTCGTGTTTACCCTCGATGCGACGTTCACCGAAGGCGTGCAGGCAAGCCTGAAGGACATCCTCATGATCGCCGGCAAGAAGATCGGCTACAAGAAGCTCGACGCCTACACGGTCGAGTTCAAGACCGAGGAACCGTTCGGGCCGTTGCTGCGTACGATCGGGTTCGCCGTGGTCCCGAAACACAAGCTGGAAGGGGTGCTCAAACAGGGCGCGGCCGAGTTCAATCGGACCTGGGGGATCAACACCGACCCGCGTCAGATCGTCGGCAACGGTCCCTTCGTCATGTACCAGTACGTCCCCGGTCAGCGCATCCTCTTTACCCGCAATGCCAAATACTGGAAGGTGGACAAGAAGAGCGCGCGCCTGCCGTACTTGGCCAGGTTGGTCGTCGAGATTGTGCCGAATCAGGACGCCGGTCGGTTGAAGTTCCTGGCGAGAGAGACCGACTCGTACGGCGCCCGGCCGCGCGAGTACGCCGAGCTGCGGACGCAGCAGCAATCGGGGAACTTCACGATCTTTGACGGGCCGCCGACCTTCTCCACCGAGTTTCTGGTCTTCAACATGAATCCCGCCGGTTTCCGAGAGCCTGCCGGCGCGCGAAAGCTCGCGTGGTTCCAAAACCTCAAGTTCCGGCAGGCCGTCTCACATGCGGTGGACCGGGACGCGATTGTGCGACAGGTCTACGCGGGCCGCGCGGCAGCGCAGTATGGTCCGATCAGCCCGGCAAACAAGTTCTTCTACAATCCCAATGTTCGCAAGTACCCCTATGATCTTGCGCGCGCCGAGGCCCTGCTCCGTGAGGCCGGGTTCTCGAAGGGCGCGGATGGGTCGCTTCGCGACTCGGCCGGCACCATCGTCGAGTTTACGCTGGTCACCAACGCCGGCAACCAGGACCGCGAAGCCATCGGGAACCTGGTCCGACAGGATCTCCAGAAGCTCGGGATGCGCGTGACGTTCGCGCCCGAGGCCTTCAACACGCTCGTGGGCAAACTGGTCGGGACCTTCACCTGGGAGGCCATCATCATCGGTCTAACCGGTACGCTCGAACCGCACAACGGGCAGAACGTGTGGAAGTCCAGCGGGTCGCTGCACATGTGGTGGCCCAAGCAGGAGAAACCGGCCACCGACTGGGAGGCCGAGGTCGACCGTCTCTTCGATCAGGCGGCGACGACCGTCGACCAGAACAAGCGCAAGGGACTCTACGCTCGCTATCAGGAGATCGTGGCGGAGAACGCGCCCCTGATCTACTTCACGACCACGCTGACGCAGCCGGCGTTCCGGAACACCCTGGCGAACTTCAGCGCGTCGCCGCTCGCCTTCTTCGACATCGAGACGATCTACTACCGGACCCCGTACCGGTAGGATCGTGAGGGTGGGAGGGGGCCCGAGCCTCCTCCCGCACCTTCGCCGATGCTCCGGCATATCGTCCGTCGACTGTTCCACCTGATCCCGATGCTCCTCGGGATTACGATGATCTCCTTTCTCATCATTCAATTGTCCCCCGGCGATTTTCTGGCCGAGATCCGCCTGAACCCCATTGTCAGCCAGCAGACCGTCGACCAGATGCGGCGAAACTTCGGCCTCGACCAGCCGCTGCACATTCAATATCTGCGCTGGCTGTGGAACGCGATTCGGCTCGATTTCGGCTACTCGTTTGCCTTTCAAGTCCCGGTCATCTGGCTCATCGGGTCGCGGCTGATGAACTCCGTGATCCTGAACCTCCTCGCGTTTGTGATCGCCTGGGCGATCGCGGTGCCCTTGGGGATCTACACGGCGCAACGACAGTATTCGCTGGCCGACAACAGCCTGTCATTCACCGGATACGTGGGTATCTCGACGCCCACGTTTTTCTCCGGGCTCTTCCTGCTCTTCTTAGCCTTCAAGACACACTGGTTTCCGATCGGCGGCATGACGAGCATCGACTACGAGTTCCTCCCCTTGTGGGGCAGGATTCTCGACGTGGCCCACCACCTGTTTCTCCCCGTACTGGTCGTCGGCGTCTTTGGCTTTGCCGGTCTCATGCGGCAAATGCGCGCGAGCCTGCTGGAAGTGCTCCGACAGGACTACGTCCGCACCGCACGCGCCAAGGGTCTGGCCGAGCGCGCCGTGATCAACAAACACGCCGTCCGCAACGCGTTGAACCCGCTGATCACGATCTTTGGGTTCAGCCTGGGCGGGTTGTTGAGCGGGTCGGCTATTCTCGAGAACGTCATGGGATGGCCAGGCATCGGCAAGCTGATCGTCGATGCCACGATCCAGAAAGATCTCTACGTGGTCATGGCCTCGCTGGTCATCGGGTCCCTGACGCTCATCGTCGGCAATCTCGTCGCCGACGTCCTGCTGGCCCTGAGCGACCCGCGCATCCG
>CBRGMJ010000406.1:0-2435 GCA_967797525.1 uncultured bacterium
ATCAAGCCGGCGCCAAAGATCGGCAGCCAGCCCAGACGCGCCGCGAAGACCGCGATGAGGATCATCCCCAGCCAGAATGAGGGCACCGACTCGAAGAACATGGCGACGCACAACGGGCCGAGATCCGTCACGCTGCCGCGTCGCCAGGCGGCCAGCGCGCCGAGCGCCACGCCGGCGATCGTGGCCAGGATCAGACCAAGACCCACCAGCAGCAGCGTGTACGGCAGCCGCTCACCGATCATGGCGGCGATCGGCCGGCCGCGCTGAAACGAGTAGCCCAACTGCCCGCGCGCCAGATTGGCGGCGTAGGTCATAAACTGTCTCCACCGGGGCTGATCGAGGCCGTGGAGCGCGTAGAGTTGCGCCCGCTGCTCCTGCGTGAGAAACCCGACATCTTCCCCGGCCAAAAAGACCATTGGGCTACCCGGCATCATTCGGGGCAGCATGAAGTTCAGCGCCACGGTAAACACCAGGACGAGCACGTACTGCGCGCTCTTGCCAGCGACGAAGCGCCACATCGGCCGGTTGCTCCCGCCGTGTGTCAGGGCCTCGGCGGATCGACGAACGAGCGTTTGTTCACGATCCCCTGACCCTTCTGGTACACCCAGCCCGCGTGTTTATCGGGCCGATACGCGTAGATGCCGTCCTGGTAGAAGAGCACATGGATCGGCACATCGGTCGCGATGACTTTCTGCATCTCGAAGAGGATCTGCTTTTGCTTGTCCGGCGCGACGGCCCCCGCCAGATCGGCGCCGAGCCGGTCCACGTCAGGACTGCGGTACCCCCCGATGTTGATCGTGCCGAACCGGCAGTCGGAGTGGAACAGATCGCGTAGCACGGTTGTGCGGTTCATCACCGGCGCCGACCAGCCAAAGACGGCCATGTCGAACCTTCGGCCTTTGCAGACGTCGAAATCGGGCCACACCGAGGCGATGATGCTTGCGTCCTCCTGCGCCACGACGCGGATGTCGATGCCGACGTCGCGCAGCCACGTGCGGATCAGGTCGGCGGTGCGGATGCGAATCGGATTCCCCGCCAGCGTCAGCAGTGTGAAGCGCAGCGGGGTACCGTCCGGGGCGTCGCGGATGCCGTCGCGATCGCGATCGACGTAGCCCGCTTCGTTGAGGAGCCGCACGGCCTTGCTCTTGCTCGCGGTGAACGTGACCGCCGGATTGTAGAACGGCGAATCGGGGTGGATGTAGCCCGGGCTGCCGACGACACCATAGCCGAGCAGCAACAATCGGACCATCAGGCGCGTGTTAATGGCATTCGCGATCGCCTGGCGCAGCCTGGCGTCTTTCAGGACCGGGTGCTCGAGATTGAACTGCAGCAGCGTGCTGGCGTACCCCGCGCCGCGCGTGACCTTGAGGCCGCCGGTCTTCTCGAAGTCTGCGACGAGCTCAGGCGAGAGCGGCACGATGGTCGTGTCGATCTCCCCAGCTTTCAGTGCCGTGAACCCGACGGTGGCGTCCCGAATGATGGGGACCACCAGTTCGCGGACCTTCGGACGGCCGGCGAAGTAGTTGTCGACGGCGGTGAGCCGGTAGAACTGTCCCTCCTTGATCTCGGCGACACGGTACGGCCCGCTCCCGATGACATCGTTGAAGCGCCTGGGCTCAGTCACGCTCTCCCAGATGTGTTTTGGCAGGATCGGCAGATCGGCCAGCGGTTGCGCCGCGAAGCCGCTGCTGGCCGCGCTCAGGCGGATGGTCAGCGTCGAGGGCCCGGACGTCTCGATGCTCTCGATACTGCGCACCTGTGGCGTCCATCGCGGGTGCGTGAGCCGGCGCACGTACTCATAGGTGAACTTCACGTCGTCCGCGGTCATCGGTCGGCCGTCGTGCCAGCGGAGGTTTTGATGGAGGGTGAACGTCCAGGTCTTGCCATCGGGGCTGACCGTGTAGCGGCGCGCGAGCCAGGGCTGCGGGATGTTGTCCGGGTCGGGTGTGAACATCGGCTCGTAGACGAGGGTCATGAGGTTCCACCCGGGATAGCCGGTCTGATACGTGTAGGGGTTCAGCGAGCCCTCGTCTCGCGTGATCGCCATGCGCAGAGACGGCGTCTGCCCCGACAGCGGCAGCGTAATGATCAGGATCAGGGCAAGCGCGGCGAGGAACCCTGCGGTCGTGCGCATCCTGTCACCTCCGCGAAAAATGGCGCACCCATTATCCCCCCAGGGGGGTTATGGCAGGACCGTAGCACGGCTGCTGGCGCCGCGTCAACACGCGATGCTATACTGCGATTCGCGCGCCGCGCGCGGAGGGAGTGCCATGCCGCACACAAAGACGAAGCAGGTCATCAACCGGCTGGCCCGCGTCGAGGGTCACGTCCGAAGCATCAAGGCCATGGTCGCGGGGGGCCGGGCCTGTCCCGACGTGCTGGTCCAAATTGCCGCCGCCCGCAGCGCTCTGGATCGCGCGGCGCGGGTCCTGCTG
>CBRGMJ010000407.1:0-2432 GCA_967797525.1 uncultured bacterium
GCGGCTGAATGACCAGTTCCATGATGCCCTGTACCGGCTGTCGGGTAGGGAGTTCATCACCTCGCTGATCCGGCAGTTGCGCCAGCAGGTCGAGCGATATTTCTGGGCGGGCGGGCACAGCGTTCGCCGTAACCGGCCGGCCAACGCCGAACACCACCGAATCTTGGAGGCGTGCCGGGCCGGCGACGTGCCCCGCGCGCAGGAGGAGTTGCGGCGGCACCTGGGCTCGACGCTCACCGGGTTGTCCGGCGCGCTGCGAGGTGACCGATGAGTGTGCCGCCGATGATCACCCATCTGGCCCACGTGGCGGTCCGGGTTCCAGACCCGGAGGCCGCCGCCGACTTCTACCAGAAGATCCTGGGACTGGGCGTCACGGGCCGCGAGCCAACGGAGCGCGCGATCCGGCTGAGCGCGCTGCCGCCCAACGCCGCCGTCGTCTCACACCATGAACTCGTGCTGTATCCCGGTGAGCCGGCCAGCGTGGACCACGTGGGGTTTGGGGTGGCCGACGAGCAGGCCCTCGCCGCAGGCGCTGAGGCGCTGCGCGACGCCGGTGAGACGGTTGTGGGGCCGCAATCCTACGAGCGCGTCCACGGACCGTCGATCCGTCTCCACGATCCCGATGGGCTCCTGATTGAACTGACCGTGCCCAGAGCACCGGTCCCGCGTCCCGTCAACCTGGCCGGGTTCGACCTGATCAGGCTCGGGCACATCACCCGCAAGTCGCCCGATCCCCCGAAGCTGGCCGCGTGGTGGCAGCAGACGATGGGGTTCCGGTTGTCCGATCGGATGGGTGACGACTTCTTCTGGCTGCGATGCAACCGCGACCATCACGCGATCGCGCTCGTGCGGGCAGGCTCGCCGGGCACGCACCACCTCGGGCTCGAGGCGAAGTCGTGGGACGAGATGCGCCGTCTCGGCGACTACTTCCAGCGTCAGGGCGTCCGTATCGAGTTTGGACCCGGCCGGCACGGCCCGGGCAACAACATCTTCATCTATTTCCGCGACCCCTGGGGTATCCGCTGGGAGACGTTCTGCGAGATGACCCGCGTAGACGACGAAGTCACCTATCGGCCCGGGTATTGGGACACGTCGCAGCGGGTCATGGTCGTCAATCGCTGGGGGCCGCTGCCGCCGCAGTCGTTTCTCGAATAGTCGCGCCGTGCCGGAAGCCGTCCTCTTCTCACAGATGCAACCCGGCGCCGAGTGGGAAGGGGAGTTCAACGACTGGTACGACCACGAGCACGTGCCGCTCCGCCTGGCGCTGCCGGGGTTTTTGGGCGCGGGCCGGTACACGATCGTCGATGGGTCGCCGAAATACGCGGTAGTCTACCACCTGGCCGGTCTCGACGCGTTGGAGACGCACGGATACCAGCAGTTGAAACAAGGGCCCAGCGAGCGCACGGCCCGCATGCTCGCGTCGGTGACCGGATTTACCCGCTATGTGGGGGAGGAGATCCGCCGGTGCGTCCGGCCGGGGGCCGATGCCAACCCTCTCGCGGCGCCGTACCTGTATGCGGTGTTGTTCACCGTGCCCCCCAATCGCGACGAGGCCTTCAACCACTGGTACGACGACGACCACAGCCCGTTGCTGTTGCAGAACCCGCACTGGTGGCAGATCCGCCGCTATCGTATTCGCACCGGCACACCCGACCGCTGGTCGCATCTGGCGCTGCACCACCTGGGAGACCTGGCGGCGATGAGTTCGCCTGAGCGCGCGCAGGCGCGGCAGACGCCGTGGCGGGCGCGGCTGGCCGCCGAGTCCTGGTTCGGGCCAGAGTACGCGACGTACAGACGCTTGCCCGTGGTGTGGTAGGAGGGGCGACATGCTCGACGTCCGCAAGTGGGCCACGTTCATTGAAGAGATCCGCAGCGAGATGGGCCGCGGCGACGGCGGACCGCCGCTTCGCAAGGTGGCCGTGTGCGCCGTGGTGCGGAATCCCCACGCCGGACGGTTCGTGCAGGACCTCGGCGATCTGGTGGCCGCCAGCGAGGCGCTGGGTGACGAGATGTCGACGCGCGCCGCCGCCGCGCTTGGCGGTCGGGTCGAGAGCTACGGCAAAGGCGGCATCGTGGGGATCAATGGTGATCAGGAACACATCAATGCGCTGTTAACAACGGTCTTTGGCGACGTCTTGCGAAAGCACGCCGACGGCGGGATGGCGTGGATCCCCTCGATGACCAAGCGGGGCGTCGCCGGCACGTCGATTGATATTCCGTTGGCTCACAAAGATGCGCTCTACGTTCGGTCACACTACGACGGGATCACCGTGGCCGTCCCGGACGCCCCCGGCCCGGACGAGATCGTCGTCATCGCGGCGTACGCCAACCGAGGCCGGCTGAACGCGCGCTTGGGCGGTCTGGCGAGCAAAGACGTCAAGGGTCAGGATGGGCTCAGGTAGACCCGTGGACGCCGCGATCGTCAACATCGG
>CBRGMJ010000408.1:0-2424 GCA_967797525.1 uncultured bacterium
GGAACGCGCAACGGATCGTGATTTGCCACGTGTCCTATCTTACGAGAAGGCCTCGTGCCACGCAACGAAGCCGAGAGGACTTGCGCCTCCAGGCACCTAACCTCTCCAGTGCCGCTTTGACCCTCAGGAGGCTCGATTGTGAAGGAGCTCCGCCTCAACGCCTACGCCAAGGTGAACCTGGCCCTCAATATCCTCGGTAAGCGCGATGACGGCTACCACGACATCGAGACCGTCCTGCACACTGTCGTGCTCCACGACGTGATCACGCTCAGGGAGTCGGGCGAGGGTATCAGCGTCGTCGCCGACGCCGACACGGTGCCGTCCGACGGCACGAACCTGGTCCACCGCGCGGCCACGCTGCTGCGGGAGGAGTATCAGGTCCCGCGCCCGGTCGAAATCGAGATCCGCAAGACCATCCCGGTCGCCTCGGGTCTGGGCGGCGGCAGCGCCGACGCCGCGGTCACCCTGATGGGGCTCTGCCAGATGTGGAAGCTGCGGCTCGATGGTCGCGAGCTGTCGGCGCTCGCTGCGAGGCTGGGGTCCGACGTCCCATTCTTCCTGACCGGCGGCGCGGCCGTCGCGCGCGGTCGTGGGGATCGGGTGCAGCCCCTCCCGGCGCTGCCACCCACGTGGGTGGTTTTGGCGTGTCCCCGGATTGCCGTGCTCACCGAGTGGGCCTACAAGCACTACCACGAGAGCAGCGCGGCGCACCCGCAGGTGGCGTCGTTGGTCGAGGCCATCCGCCGCCGCGACGTGCCCGGGGTCGGGCGGCTGCTGGGCAACGTGTTTGAAGACATGATCGTTACGCGTCACCCCATCGTGGGCGAGATCAAAAGCCGCATCTTGCGGGGTGAAGCCTACGGCGCGGCGATGAGCGGGACCGGTCCGAGTGTCTTTGGCCTGATGGCGAACGACGCGGCCGCGCAGCGTGTTGCAGAGGATCTCAGACAACTCCCGGACGTCGACGTTTTCGTGACCCGGACCTTCGCCGAGGAGAGGTAGTGCCGGCGGCGGTCGTCCTGGCCGGCGGGCCGCCGGATCCGCAGCTTGCTCCCGGCCAGCCCAACAAAGCCTTCTTTGAGCTGGGCGGGCGCACACTGCTGGCCCGCGTCGTGGATGCAGTTCGCACGGTCCCGACCGTCGACCGGATCGTCGTGGTCGGACCCGTCGAGCCGATCCGGGCGCTGCTTGATCCTGCTATTGAAGTCCTCCCGGAGGAGCCCAGCCTCATCGATAATATCGCTGCGGCCGCCGCCCGCCTGACCGGTGTGCCCATGGTGCTGACCGTGGCCGCCGATCTGCCGCTGATCACCGCAGATGCGCTCGGACGCTTTCTGGAGTTGTGTACCGGCGATGCGGGCTTCTACTATCCCATCGTGCCGCAGGCCGCGCTCCACCGCCGCTTCCCCGATGCGCAAAAGACGTTTGTCAAGGTCGTTGACGGCGTGTTTTGCGGCGGTAGCGTGCTGCTTTTCAACCCCGGGCTTATCGACAAGGTCAGACCCTTTGTGCACCGTGTGATCGAGGGCCGCAAGAAACCCTGGCTGCTCGCGCAGCTCTTCGGGTGGTCGACGGTGTTGAAACTCGCCGCCGGCAACCTGACGATCGCCGATATGGAGACCAGGATCTTCGACGTCACAGGGGTCCGCGGTAAGGCCGTGGTGCTCGATGGCCCGGAACTGGCCCTCGATCTCGATGCCGAGCGTCCGGGGAACGTGGCGATCCTGCGCGCCGCGGTCGAGGCCGCGTCGAAGCCCTAAGATGCCGGCCCGGAGGCTTCGCCGCGGCGAGCGCATGGTCGTGATGGCGCAGCGGCTGATGGCCTCGCCTTACCACTTGTTTTCGCTCTCCGCATTCACCGAACTGCTGGACGTCGCGAAGTCGACAATCAGCGAAGACCTGACGCTCCTTCGAGGCGTCTGCGAGCAATTTGGTCTGGGTCGTGTCGAGACCGTGGCGGGTGCGGCCGGTGGCGTGCTGTACATCCCTCTGCGGACCCCGGAGCAGATGCGCCGTCTTGTTGACGAAATCTGCACACGTCTGCGTGAGCCGGGGCGCGCGCAGCCTGGGGGATTTCTGCACACCACCGACGTGATTTCAGTCCCCTCCACGGCCGAGGCGATCGGCGAAGCTTTTGCCACGGTATTCGCCGAGCGGCGACCGCACGTCGTCCTCACGATGGAGGTCAAAGGGATCCCCCTGGCGCTGATGACGGCGCGCGCGTTCAGCGTGCCGATGCCCAACCGCCCAGGGCTGACCGCCATCATCGCCTCGTTCAGCGGCGAGGCCGTGACCTTCATCGATGACCAGAAGACCCGGACGTATGCCGGCGACGCGGTCGTGGTCGCGCGCTTGACCGACGGGTCCGGTACGCCGATGGCCAAGCAGAGCCAGCAATACGTGCTCACGGGATCGATCGACGAC
>CBRGMJ010000409.1:0-2404 GCA_967797525.1 uncultured bacterium
TTATCCGGATGGCGGCCAACCCCGACTACTATGTCGCGCGGCCGAAACTCGATGGGTGGGTTGACCGGGCGCTTGGCGATCAGAACGCCGCGTTGGCCGCGTTTGCCAAGGGCGAAGTTGATTTTATCGGGGTCAACAGCCGCGACGCGATCGAGACGGCGCGCCGGATCCCCAACACGCGGGTCTACTCTTACAACGCGGGGTGGATCTACTCGTTCAACATGAACCTGAAGGCCAACGTCTTCAACGACGTGCGTGTGCGCCGGGCGCTGGCCTACGCCTTCGATCGGGAGCAGATGGCCAAAGCGATCGCTGGCGACGTGCCGGTCGCGTGGTCGCTGATTGGCCCGCCGTCATCCTGGGCCCACAACGCCAACGTGCCGAAGTATCCCAAGGAGCCCGTGCGCGCCAAGGAACTGCTCAGCGAGGCCGGGTTCCGGCCGGGGCCGGACGGGATCGTGCAGAAGGACGGCAAGCCCTTGCGTTTTACGGTGCTGATCCAGTCCGGCGCGACCGACTCCGATCCGGATTCGTACGCGGTGGCGCTGCGCCAAGAGTTTCGCGGCATCGGCGTGGACATGCAGATCCAGCGCCTGGACCGACCCACGTTGGAGAAGCGGCTCTTCGAAGACAAGGAGTACGAGGCGTACCTCTGGTGGAACGGGTATGGCTTCGAGCCCGACCCGGCGTTCTACTGGCACTCGGCCTCCGCGATCAACAACTACGCCCACCCCGAGCTCGATCTGTTGATCGATCAGGCGGCGTCCACGACGAACCGGGACGCGCGCAAGCGATTTCTCGATGCGATCGCGATGAAGGTGGCGCGCGACGTGGCGTTCATCCCCTTGTATTTCTTTAGCGGGTTCATGGCCACCAAGACCACCATCAAGTTCCCGGCGCCGTCCGCGGCGGACTTCAACAACTCCGCGGTGCTGTACGACGTACACACGATCGAGAAGAACTAGTCGATCTGCCGCGGGGGGGCCCGGCGCCGCCCCGGGCCCCCGCCGGATGCCGCCGGATGCGCCGCGTGATCCTCCGCCGTCTCCTGACGGCCGTTCCCCTGCTCCTGCTCGTCAGCCTCTTCTCGTTCTATATTCTCCGGCTGGCGCCGGGCGATCCGGTGCGGGCCTATCTCGCGATGCCGTTCGATCAGGCGTCGCCCGAGCTGATCCAGCAGACCCGTAAAGCGTTGGGACTGGACAGACCGCTCTATGTTCAGTACGCTCGGTGGCTCGGCAGCGCGATGTCAGGCGACCTGGGTCGCTCCTTGATGACCCGGCGGCCCGTCGCCACCATCATCCGTGAAACCCTTCCGAATACGTTGCAGTTGATGGCCGTGGCGCTGACCATCGGCATCGGCGTTGGCGTGGCGCTGGGGATCCTGGCAGCCCTGCGACCGCACTCCGGGGCCGACCTGGTGCTCTCGGTCCTGACGTACACGGGCTACTCCGTCCCGCCGTTCTGGCTGGCGTTGATGCTGGTGTTTGTCTTCGGCGTCTGGCTGAACTGGCTTCCGACCGTCGGCATGATGTCGCTCCAGACCGCGAGCCCGCCATTCCTCGACCGCCTGGCCCACCTGGTGCTCCCGGTCGCGACGCTGGCGTTCCACGACGTCGTGGTCTGGCTGCGCTACCAGCGTAACAGCCTGCTCGAGGTGCTGGACGAAGACTACATCCGCACGGCCCGGGCCAAAGGACTGCCCAACAGCGTCGTGCTCGTCAGGCACGCGTGGAGGAACTCGCTCATCTCGATCATCACGCTGCTGGGCTACTCGCTGCCCCGGCTGCTCACCGGCGCCTACATCGTCGAAACCATTTTCTCGTGGCCGGGGATGGGGCGGCTGTCGATCGACGCGATCTTCCAGCGCGATTATCCACTGATCATGGCGCTGCTGCTCGTGTCCTCCCTGATGGTGGTCTTCGGCAACCTCCTGGCCGACGTGGGCTACGCCCTGGCCGATCCCCGCGTGCGCTATGAGGGATGACGTGGCGCCCGACGGCGCCCCAGCATTCGGCAGCGCAACGCCTGCAGGCCGCGACCGGGTCCGTGGGACCGCGCCGGTCTCGAACCTGCGCCGCGCCGTCCGGCGCTTCGTCCGCCACCGGCGGGCGGCGGCGGGCTTCGTCATCCTCACCTCGCTGGTGCTCTTCACGTTCGTGGCGCCCGCGGTATGGCCGCTCGACCCGGAGGCGATCGACTTCACCAGCCGGTTGACGCCACCCGGCGCCCGGCACCTGTTCGGCACGGACAACCTCGGCCGCGACTATCTCGCACGGTGCATCGACGGCGGCCGCATCTCCCTGGGCGTGGGGTTTGTGGCGATGAGCATCGCCGTCGGGCTCGGCACAGCAGTGGGGGCCGCCGCCGGATACTACGGAGGTCCGGTGGACAATCTGCTCAT
>CBRGMJ010000410.1:0-2392 GCA_967797525.1 uncultured bacterium
TCGATGTCGTTGAAGTAGAGCGGCGCCGGTACGCGGTGCTGCTGCCGGAGGACGAGGAAGACGCCGCGGCCGTGATTTTCCGCATGGAATCCGAGGATCGGCTGGTGCCCATTGAGGACGATGAAGAACTCGGTCGCGTGATGGCCGCGTTGGAGGCGACAGAAAGCTACGGCGAGGTCGTCCTGGACGAGACTCAGGAAGACCGCGACGAGATGGGTATGCTCGATGAACTCGGAGAGGAGTACGAGAGCAACGGCGATAAGGGCGAGGATGACAATGAGGAGGACGACTAACCAGCGCAGACGACGAGCGTGATTCCTTCGGCGCCAACACGTCGGCTGGCGGTGCGGTGGGTCGGCATCGTCTGGGCCGGCGTTGCGTTTGTGGTCGCGATCCTAGCCGCCGCGTGGTGGGAGGTTCGCCCGGTGGGCCCGGGCACGCAAATCGCCGTGATGATCCCCAAGGGTGCGTCAACCTGGCGGATCGGTGAGGATCTGGCGCGGGCGGGTCTGGTGCGCGATGCACGGGCGTTGGTGATCGCCACCATGCTGCGTCGTGCGGCGGGCCGGCTGCGACACGGCGAGTACCTCCTGGCGCCTTCTCAGAGCGCGCTGCAAATCGTGGACGCCTTGGTCAAGGGAGATGTGGTGCTCCATCGCGTCACCATCCCGGAAGGCTACACGATCAAGCAAATCGCCGATCTGGTGTCCGCGGCCGGGCTCGCCGACCGTGACCGATTCTCGCACCTGGCCCTCCGCGGTGGGAGGAGTCTGCAGCGGCTGGGGCTGGCCGATCTTCCCGTGGACAGTCTCGAAGGCTATTTGTTCCCCGATACGTACCAGTTTGCGCGGGGCCTCGAAGCGGAGGGGCTGTTGGGCCGGATCCTGGACCGGTTCGAGACGGCTGTCGGCATCACGCTGCGCTCCTCGGCCGGGGCCCGCGGGCTCACGCCTCACCAACTGCTGACCGTGGCGTCGATGATCGAGCGTGAGACCCGCGTACCCGATGAGCGCCCGATCGTGGCGAGCGTGATCTACAACCGGCTCGCAAAGGGGATGCGGTTGGAGATCGACGCGACGGTGCTCTACGCGCTTGGCCGCCACAAGGACGTTGTCACGCTGGAGGACCTGGCCGTCGATTCTCCTTACAATACCTACCGGTACGCCGGTTTACCCCCTGGGCCGATCGCCAATCCCGGGCTTGCGGCCATCACCGCCGCCGCGGGACCGGCTCAGACACCGTATCTGTTCTACGTGCTCAAACCCGATGGCCGCCACTACTTCAGCCGCACGCTGGATGAGCATCGCGCCGCGGTCCGGCGGTACCGGCCGTGATTCACCTGCTGCGACTGCTCGCGCCGCGGTATCGGGTACGCGCTGTGACCGATCTCACGCCGGCCGTCTTGCGCGCCTGGCAGATCGACGCGTTGATGCTCGACTTAGACAACACGCTCGTGCGGTGGAGAGAAGCCGCCCCGCCCGGCCCGGTCGGCGCGTGGATCGACGACATCCGGCGCTCGCGCATCCCCGCCTGCCTGGTGTCGAACAACGTGAACCAACGTGTGCGCGAGGCCGCCGCCGCGTTGGGACTCCCGTTCTCCCACGGCGCCTACAAACCCAGCGTATCGAAGCTCCGGCATGCCCTGGAGCTGCTTGGTACCGCGCCACCGCGGACCGCGATGGTCGGTGACCAGCTCTTCACGGATATCCTGGCCGGGAACCGGTTGGGGGTGCCGACGGTGTTGACGGCGCCGCTGTCCCCGCGCGAGGCGCTGCGCACGCGCATGCTACGTCACGCCGAGCGTCTGGCGCTGGCGATACTGGCCCGCCGCGGCATCACGCCACAGGAGCCGGTCTGACTGTTTTGACCTGGGGGCATAATCGATGGTGTGATGAAATCGGCGGCCCCGAGGGCCCCCTTCGAATGGTGGGCGCTCTATCTCCGCGGGTTGGCGGTGCTGTTTGGGCTTTCGGTCCTGTTGATCGGGACACAGACCGACCGCGCGAGCCCCAGCCTCACCTCCGCGCTGCTTCTATTGCTCTTGTTCCCGGCCGGGCTGCTGAGCGCGCTGGCGCCCAGCCAGTCTGGACCGCACGTCGCATCCTACGTCGGAACGATCCTCGAGCTCTTCATCGTGTCGTTGCTCGTGGGCGAGACCGGCGGGATGACGAGCTTCTTCTTTTTCTTCTATGTGCCGGTGCTGATCTGGGGAACGGCCGGGCGTGGTCTGGTGGCGGGAGTCGTCGGCGGTTGGGTTTCAGCCCTGGGGTACACGGCCGCGATTACGCTCCACTGAAGCGATGGATGAACTGCGTGCGCTGGCCGGGACGACGCTGGATGCGGAGCTGGTCGACGTGTTTCTCAGCGTGCTGCAGGTGAAGCCGCCGTTCGA
>CBRGMJ010000411.1:0-2386 GCA_967797525.1 uncultured bacterium
CACGAATCGCTGCCGATCTTCGAACGCGGTCGAGAAGTCCTGCGATTTGAGTTCCGGACGGCCATCGGACTGCGAAGGTGAAGCGCGTCGCTACCGCCCTGCGCGGCGCACCAGGTACGCCCACGCCTGACCCACGAGGTCGGGCGAGTAACAATGTCCTCGCTTGGCCAGGGCTTCTTCATTGCTCGACCAGGTCTTGAGTTCACCTGCGGCCATGGCCAGCAGCTGCTTCCGGCAGGCGCGTTCGAGCAGGATCGCCCCCACCACCGCCGTCTCGATATCCTCCGCCGCCGTCACGATGCCATGGTGGATCATCAGAGCCGCATTGCGTCGCCCCACCGCTACGGCGAGCGCCCGGCCAAGGTCGTGGGTGAGGATGAGGTCGCCGGTCTGTGCGAAACGGGCGATGTCGGGAGGAACGAAGAACGTCCCTTCGTGTGAGATCGGCCGGAGCGGTTGATCGAGCGCCGCGAATGCGACGGCGTGTGGCGCGTGGGTGTGGACGACAGACATGACGTCCGGCCGCGCCCGCATGATCTCGGTGTGAATCGGGTACTCCGCGTGACGCCGGCCGTCGCCGGCGAGGACGTGTCCGTCCCACCCCACGAGGAGCACTCGCTCCGGCGTGATCTCCTCGAACCCCCAGGTCGACGCCTTCATCCAGACGCCGCGTCCCTGCGGGTCGCGCAGAGATACGTGGCCCCAGATCATGTCCCCGTGGTCCTCGTGGGCGAGTACCTGCGATGCGGTCGCTACCAACTCGCGGATATCGTCAGCCATTTCTTCCCGCGGGTTCGTCGGCATGTGCGGGGCGCCGATAGAACGCGTCCTCCATTCGGCTCTCACCGCCTTCTGCACGCAATGCCGCCTCCCACTCGTTTCGGATGTGCTCATCCTCGTCCCAGTAGGGAACGGCGTTCCCACCTTCCTCCAGGTGCATAGCGTTCTTGTCCAACACCTGCTCGCCCGGCCGGCCGGGTTCGCGGCCGGTGCCCCGCCCAAAGGGACCAAACCACGCCATGAGCCGGAGCGGTCCCCGGCTGATCCCGAAGTGCTGGTGAAACCACTGACCGCCCATCGGCGCCGCGCTCACCATCCCCACCGGTTCGTAGTCCTGACGCACGATGCGCTCGGCCTGTGCCGTCGCCCACGGCCGCGGACCTGCATCGCGAGGCCACGCGTACGTGTAGCCCTTGCCCTTGATACAGATCAGCACCGCCGCGGACTCGTGCGCATGCGCTTTCGAGTAACGGCCGCTCTCATGCTGGCCGATCCACAGATAGAAGACATTCTTGTCGAGCCCGGGTTCGAGCCGCCGAAAGCCCGGCGAGCGGCGGTTGTCCAGCGGCAGCGCGCAGTTGACCGCGTCGGGGACGATGTTCGTGCGCACCATCGCCAGACCGCGGTGCGGGTCGGGCTCGATATCCTGAAGGTTGGCCTTGAAGTAGCCTTCGCGGCCATCGTAGCGATCGCGAAACGCGTATGGGCAGTTGAACACGAAGTCGGCGGTGCCAAAGAGATTCATCACCGGCGGAGCCGTCGTGCCGACGAGCAGCAACGCCGGCCCGGATGACATCGAGTTGATCAGACGGTGATGCGTGTTGATCGGAATCGTAAACAGCGATCCGGGCTGCCACTCGAACACATCCCGGCCGTCCCCATCTTGCGACCAGACCTCCGCGGCGCCTCGCCCCTCCAGGACAAAGATGACCTCTTCGTACAGGTGACGCTCGGGATTCAGCGCGTGCGCGGGAGGGATCTCGACGACATAGCCCCCCCAGATGCCCTCGGTTCCGTACAGCTGGATGAACGTCCCCCGACCGCCCAGCCGCCGCCACGTGCCCAGGGGGAGATCTTGCACCCTGCGCACCCCGATCCCGCGAAAGATCGGGATGCCTTCCGACTCCATGTAGACGTCGTAGGGCGCGGGTGGGCGCTTCCACTTACCGTATCCGGCGCGATCGTACCCGGACGGTTCACGCCACTGTATCGCCATGTCGACCTCCTTAACGCCAGAGCAGCCCGTCGGCGAACGGAATGTGGAGCAGTCTGATGAACAGCATGTAGAAGCCCCCCCAGGCCAGGCCCGAGAGGAGAAGGGAGTGGCTCCAGCCCTCCTTCGACTGGCCCCGGAGATAGGCGAGGACAAAGAGCGGGATGGCCCAGGGGAAGCCGACGAGGTTGATCGCCAGGTACAATCCTCCCAACCAGCCGACGATCGTAAGGGTTCTGCGCATCGCCACGTCCGGTGGGACATCTGTAGACAGACCGATATCCATCACCTCCGCGGATCCCGGCTCCTCCCGCTCTCTCAGGCTCAGCACAGTCTCGATGACAGCCAAGATCAGCAAGGGGAGACCGACCACCCGCGGGTACAGCGACGTCT
>CBRGMJ010000412.1:0-2385 GCA_967797525.1 uncultured bacterium
TCAGGGTTCTAGAAAAGCCTTCCCTTCGGGCGGGGCGATCGGTGGGTTCAACTTTGTGAAGTATCGCAACCCAAAGATCGATGAGTTGCTCGACCGCGGCCGGATCGTCACCAACCCGAATGACCGGGTTCGCATCTACCGAGACGCGCAGCGCATGATCGTCCAGGATGCACCGATGGTGTTCCTGTTCCACGAGAAGCGGACGTACGCGACCCGCAAGAACGTAACCGGCTTCAAGCCTCACGTCAGCGGCTGGATCGTGCTGAAGACGCCCTACGGCGCGGACGTGAAACTAGGCCCGGGTCGCTGACAGCGGGTCTATAGGCGGCCGTGGGGCGCTTCATCGCCCGGCGCCTCCTGGGGATGATCCCGCTGCTGTTTGGGATCTCCCTGGTCATCTTTGCGCTGCTCCGGTTCATCCCCGGCGACCCAGTCGTCATCATGATCGGCGCCGAGAACGCGTCGCCGGAGGAGATCGCGCGGCTCCGTCGCGTGTTGGGTCTGGATCAGGCCCTCCCTGTGCAGTACGTCAAGTTCCTCGGCCGGATCGTCCGCGGCGACCTGGGGATGTCGATCTCGTCCGACGAACCGGTCAGCCGGTTGATCCGCGAGCGTCTGCCCGCGACGATCGAGCTGACATTCGCCGCGATGACCGTCGCGCTGGCGATCGCGATTCCCGCCGGCGTGATCTCGGCCATCCGAAAGTACTCGGCCGTCGACACCGCGGGGACCGTCGCGGCGTTGCTGGGCGTCTCGATGCCCAACTTCTGGCTGGGCGTGATGCTGATCTTCCTGTTTGCGCTCCGGCTGGGCTGGCTGCCCGCGTCCGGCCGCGGCGATCCGGTGGTCGCGAGCCTCTGGACGCTGGTGGCGACGGGGAGCCCCGCCGCGCTCGGCGGGGCGGTGACGCATCTGATCCTGCCTGCGGTGACGCTGGGGGCGGCGTTGGCGGCGGTCACCACGCGGCTGACGCGCAGCAGTATGCTGGAAATCATCGCCCAGGACTTCGTGCGGACTGCGCGCGCCAAGGGGCTGCCCGGCCGGCGGATCGTGTTTCACCACGCGCTGCGGAATGCGTTGATCCCCGTCGTGACGGTGGTCGGGTTGGAGTTCGGCGCGTTACTCGGCGGGGCCGTGATCACCGAGACGATCTTTGCCTGGCCCGGCATCGGCCGCCTGGCGATCCGGTCGATCGTGCAGCGCGACTTCCCGGTCGTGCAGGGCGTCGTGTTGATGATCGCCGTCGTGCGGATTTGCGCCAACCTGGCGGTGGACGTCGTTTATGCGGTCATCGATCCGCGCATCCGTTACGCATAGCCTGACCGAGCCGGCGCGCGCCGGTGCGGCGCACGATGGCTATTGGGCCGCCGCGTGGCGGCGTCTGCGGCGTCACCGCCTGGCCATGCTTGGCCTCGTGATCATCAGCGGGATCATCGCGCTGGCCATCTTCGCCCCCTTCGTGTCACCGGCGGATCCCCTCGCGATCGACTACAGTCACCCCGCCGCGCCGCCAGGGACCCCCGGGCATCTCCTCGGCACGGACGTCGTCGGCCGCGACATTGTGGCCCGGTTGATCTTCGGCACGCGGATCTCGCTGCAGGTCGGTGTCGTCGCGGTCGGTATCGCGGCGACCATCGGGACAACAGTGGGTCTGGTCGCCGGGTATCGTGGGGGCACCATCGATAACGTGCTGATGCGGACGGTCGACGTGTTCCTCGCGTTTCCCGTCATCGTGCTGGCGATCGCCATCATCGCCGTCCTTGGGCCGAGTCTGGTCAATGTGATCATCGCGCTCGGCCTGGTGGCGTGGACGACGTACGCGCGGGTCGTCCGCGGACAGGTGCTCGTGCTGCGTGAGCAAGACTTCGTCCAGGCGGCACGGGCGATGGGCACCAGCGATGCCCGGATCATCATCCGGCACATCCTGCCGAACACGCTGGCGCCGATCATCGTACTGGCCACCGTGGGCATGGCCGCCGCGATCATCGCGGAGGCGGCCTTGTCATTCCTCGGGCTCGGGGTGCAGCCGCCGACGCCGTCCTGGGGGACGATGCTGAACGAGGGCCGTGGGTTTCTGCGCACGTCGCCCCACATCTCGACCTTTCCGGGGCTCGCGATCAAGTAGACGGTGCTGGGCTTCAACTTCTTGGGTGATGGGTTGCGTGATGCGCTCGATCCACGACTCTGACGGGGAGGAACTGCGTCACATGCACCGACCTGCGATTACGCTCGATGATGTCCTGGCGATCACCTTTACATCCGCGCACGCCTGGGCGCCCGATGCCCGCCGCATCGGGTTCATCCACGACGATGGGGGACGGTTTTCACTGCGCGTCGTCGACGTGCTGACCGGGGTCACCACTGAGGTCTCCGAGGGCGACGATC
>CBRGMJ010000413.1:0-2380 GCA_967797525.1 uncultured bacterium
CAGCGTCCAGGCCGCGACCATGATGTTTTGCGCCGCGCGTCCCGCGTCAAACGCCGCCCGCGGATTGAGCATCGCGACGACGATCGCGGCCGCGCACGACTCCACGTTGGCGGGTCGGGAGGCCAGCGCGCCCAGCTCGCGCAGACGCGCCCGGTCGGTCACCACGACAAAGCGCCACGGCTGCCGGTTCCGGCTGCTCCCCGTGGCGCGACCCGCCTCGAGGATCCTGGCGAGCACGTCCTCGGGGATCGGACGTTGTTCGTAGCGACGCACCTCTCGTTTGCCCACAAGCGCAAGATAGGCGTCCACGGTTCCCTCCGGCCCCACGCGTGATCTATCGTGTGATCGCGACCCGTACTTGGTACAACAACGCGTCGCCCTCGTCTCGCCATTCCAGTGTGACAGCATCCGGCGCGATCCGCATCCACCCGTAGTTGAATCGGTCGGCTGCGGTCCAGAGGACGCCAGGCCGCCCCGCGGCCCTCGCCGTCGGCGCTCGGCTTGCCGCCAGCGGCCCGGACACGGCTTCAAAGAGTCCTTCCGGGTGGCGAATCCACGCCGCGTAGTGAACATCCGCGGACAAGACAAAGACGTTGGCGATACGCAGATCGCGGACCGCCTGGAGGATCTCGTCACGCTCGGTCGCATACCCTTCCCACGAGTCCGCCCCGTGATGGCGCAGCACAACGCTGCTGGCGATGATCTTCACGGCGGCATCGGACCGTCGCAGCCCATCGATCAGCCATTGCTTCTGTTCGCGCCCCAACATCGTCTTGCCCGGGATCGATGGTGATGCCGCGTTGTCCGGTGCGCGCGACGGTGACCGGTATTGCCGGGTGTCGAGGATGAAGATCTCCGCGCCGCGGCCCCACTGGAGGCTGCGGTACAGGCGGGCCGGCTGCCCGGGCGGGGTGCGGATGGGCCAATAGTCGAGAAGCGCCCGGCGGCCGACGGCGAGACGTTCGTGGCGGCTGTCGAAGTTGTTCGCCACTTCATGATCATCCCACATCACCCACGAGGACGTCGACGACAGGAACGCGCGCAGGTGCGGGTCTTCGCGGTTGGCGCGATATTTCTGCCGGTACGCGTCGAGCGTCGTGGCGCGAACCGAACCCAGGTCCGCGTAGATGGTATCGCCCAGATACAGGAACACATCCGGCGCGCGCCGCTGCATCGCCTGGAAGATCCGGAAGGGACGGAGCTCCTCTTGCGTGTCGGCGCCCCAGATCAGCGCAAGCGGCGCATCACGGTTGGGTGCCGGCGCGGTGATGAAGCTGCCGCCGGGACCCGCCTCAGACGCGGTGGCGACGCGGTAGTAGATGCGCTGGCCGGGTGGCAGGTCTCGCAGGCCGACGTGCGCTGTGTGGTCGCCCTCAGGGCCGGTCGTCGTGGAATCTGACGTCTGGACGCTCCGGAAGTCGGCGGCGGTACTAAACTCGACCCGAACCTCGGCGGGTCCGCGGGTGCGGGTCCAGATAACGGCACTGTCGGCCCTGACGTCACCCGCGACAGCGCCCTCTGCGAAGGTCGACGGCTGCGCGCCGGTTCCCGCCGCCGTGAGCAGGAGGATGACGAGCGCACGCACGACGCCTCGCACAGACATCACGAGGCCAGTTCCCCGCGACTGGGGAGAAGCCCTCCGCGTGCCTCGCTAGGTCGGCAGGATGGCCCGTTGGATGAACCAGAACAGCCCGGCTCCCGCCGCGCCCGCGGAGATCAGCCGTCGCAGCACCATCTCGCGCGGCCACGCCCGGAGCGCCAGCAACACCGCAAACGCCACGGCCACCACAGCCACCTGTCCGGCTTCGACGCCCAGGTTGAAACCGGCCAGCGCCAGCACGACTCCGGCGCGCGGGATCGCCATCTCCTTCAAGATCGACGCAAAGCCGAGGCCATGGACCAGCCCGAAGCCGAACGTGATCAGCCAGCGATTGCGTAGCGCCCGCTCACCCTTCCAAAAATTCTCCAGAGCCACATACACGATACTCAGCGCGATGGCGCTCTCCACCCACCGGGCGGGCAGCGCCACGACGTTGAGCACGGCGAGCGACAGGGTGATCGAATGGGCGACGGTAAAGGCGCTCACGATTTTCAGGAGCGACCGCAACCCGCCGCCCAACACCAGCAGGCTGATGAGGAACAGGATGTGATCGTACCCGGTGACGATGTGCTCGATCCCGAGGATGACAAAGCTCCTGGCCTCCGCTACCAGCGCCGCATGCCCCGGCGCGAGTGTGAACTCCCGGTGCTCCGGTGTAAACACCACGTTGTGCACGCGGCCGTCCGCGAGGATGGTGGCGAGGCATGAGGCCGTCGAGACGCCGGGCACAAATAGGTCGTAGGACACGGCGAGGGTGCGGATCGGATGCGTCCAAGTGTA
>CBRGMJ010000414.1:0-2363 GCA_967797525.1 uncultured bacterium
GACCGGCAGGCCCTGCCCCTGCTACGCGCCGCGCTGGGGGGCACCGAGCGGCCGATCGACGCCTATCTCGAGGCCACACATTCCGAGATCGACCGCCGGGCGCTGCGCGCCATCCTCGCGCACTTCCCGTCTGAGATCAAGGCCCGGCTCGTCCGGCTGCTGCGCGAGGGCTACACGCGCGTGTACGCTCCTGAGGAGCCGCAGGTGGTGCCGCTACTCGAGCGGGACGTCGCCGAGTTGACCCGCCTTGCCACGACGACCACGGCGAGTCTGCTCGTCGAGCATGCCACCGGCGGGTTCGTCATCGGGCCCGATGCGGGACTGAGCGGCGTGGTGTTGGCGCCGACGTACTTCTTCCGGCCGTACAACCTGCTCACGGCGTATCACGGCGTCAGGGTCTTCATCTACCCGATCGAGACCTCCACGATGCGCGGGGCCCCCCCGCCCGACACGGTGCGACTGTACAAAGCGCTCGCCGACGAGACGCGCTTGAAGATCCTGCGGCTGCTAGCCGGACGCGAGATGTACCTGCAGGAGTTGGCGAAGGCGCTAGGCGTCACGCACGTCACGGCCCTGCACCACATGGCGGTGCTCCGGGCTGCGCACCTGGTCCACGTCGTTGAGCGGGACTCGCTCAAGTACTACCGTCTGCGGACCGACCGGGCCCGCGCCGCGGCCGCCGAGTGGCTGGAGTTTGTTCATGCCTAGGGAGGATCGCGCAGTGACGTCCCGCGGCACGCTCGTCGATCACGAGATTCTCACCGTGGAGCAGGCGGCCGAATACCTTCAGGTACATAAGATGACCGTGTATCGGTACATCCGTGAAGGAATGTTGCCCGCCGCGAAACTCGGTAAGATGTACCGGCTCTTTCGCCGCGATGTCGAGGCCTTTGTCGCCGCGATGAAACATCACCCGGGGGCCACACCGTCCCGCAAGTAGCGTGGCCAGTCTCGCCGCACGTTCAACCTTCAGCGCGCTGCGACACGCAAACTTCCGTCGATTTTGGTGGGGCGGGGTCGTGTCGCTGGTCGGCTCATGGATGCGGATCACCGCGCAGTCGTGGCTGGTCTACGATCTGACGAAGTCGCCCCTCATGCTCGGCACCGTGACTGTCGCCAACACCCTCCCTACGATGCTGCTGTCGCTGTTTGGCGGGGCGATCGCCGATCGGTCTGAAAAACGGCAGTTGCTGATCTGGACCCAAAGCATTTTCATGGCAGGGGCGCTGGCTCTGGCGGCCCTCACCCTCACCAGCCAAATCGCTGTATGGCACATCATGGTCATCAGTCTCATCACGGGCATCGCGAGCGCGATGGATATGCCGGCACGGCAGTCTCTGATCCCACATCTTGTCGATCGAGCGGACATGGCGAATGCCATTGCATTGAACTCCGCGGGCTTCAATGGCTCACGCATCGTCGGACCGGCGATGGCGGGGCTCGTCATCGAGCACGTCGGAGGCCAGACGGGGGCAGGGTGGTGCTTCGCCATCAACGGATTGACATACCTGTCTATCCTCTCGGCACTGGTCGCCCTTAAGGTCAACTCGCGACCGGATGCTCATGAGCGGCAGCCGGTGCTCAGCGAGGTGCGCGAAGGCGTCACATTTGCCTGGCGGCATTTTGCCGTGCGCACGTATCTGATTGCCATGTCGGTGTTTGGGATCTTCGGCCTGTCGTACTCAGTGCTGATGCCGGTCTTCGCGCGTGACGTGCTTCACGTCGACGCCGGAGGCTACGGCGGACTCCTGACCGCAAACGGCGTTGGCGCGACTATTGGGGCGCTGGCACTGGCAACCGCGCGGCCGCCGCGACCGGGACTGGTCATGCTCGGTATGTTGACCGCGTTCTCGCTTCTGCTGGCCGCGTTTGCGACCAGCGCCAGTTACTATTTATCGTTGGCCTTGATGGTTGTGATCGGTGGGACCATGGTTGGGTACATGTCGCTCACCAATACGACGATTCAGTCCATCGTGCCCGACGCGCTCCGTGGTCGGATCATGAGTCTCTATATCCTCTCGTTTTTTGGTACGGCGCCGTTGGGCGGGCTGGTGACCGGCGTGCTCGCACAGGGCCTGGGGGCCCAGGCCGCGGTCTTCGTCGGCGCGGCGGTGTGCGGGGTGTGTGCGGTTGTGATGTGGGTGACCGCGAGGAGAGTCTACCGGGCGTCGTCGGCCGTCCTCGCCAGGATGGCGGAGGCCCAGATCAGTCAGGGCCAGCCGTAGCGCGCCAAGTCGATAAGGCGGTTGCGCGTGGTCTTGACCCCCTCCCGCGCGAGTCGGCGACGTTGCTCCGCCGCCGCGCGCCGCAGCGCGACTGTGCCATCGCTGCGGATCACGCGCCACCACGGAGCCGCTTCATCG
>CBRGMJ010000415.1:0-2361 GCA_967797525.1 uncultured bacterium
CATTGGGCGTTCAACCCCGAGTCGGTCTCGTTCAATGAGCGCGATCTCAATCGGGCGAAGAAGCTCCTCGCCGAGGCAGGACAGGGCAGCGGGTTCACGCTGCAATTGAAGCACTTCACCGCCCGCGCGGAGTTTGCCCCGATTTCGCAGGTCATCGCCGCCAACCTGGCCGAGATCAACATCAAGGTCGACGTGCTCCCTCTACAAATTGGTATCTGGCTCAACCAGGTGCTGGTCGATCGAGACTTTCAAATCGCGCTCTCGGGGATCATCCCACGCCACGATCCCGACATCATGCTGGGAGAGCAGTATTCGACCCGCCGGAGCAGCGGCAGGGCGATTGGTTGGCGGCACGCGCTCTTCGAAAAGCAGATCGATCAGGGTCGGGCGGTCGTCGACCAGGAGGCCCGCAAGCGTGTGTACCTCCACGCTCAGTTGATCGCCCAGTGGGAAGCGGCCGGGTTCGTGCTGAACGAGCGACCGATCCTCATGGGCGCCGCGCCAAGCGTGCAGGGCTTCAAGCCCGATGTCCGGCAGCTCATTCGCTTCGAGGATGTGTGGCTGAAGCGATAACTCGTTGACCAGCGCTCGCGATAGCGTTGCCGTCCTCGGCGCGCGCACCCCCATGCTCGAAGGGGGCGAACGCGTACGCGGCCAGGCGTGCTACACTGCTGATATCACGCTGCCCGGTATGCTCCACGCCCGGCCCGTCCTCAGCACTCACGCGCACGCCACGATTGTCGCCGTGCACACCACTGCCGCGCTCGCCGTCCCGGGTGTCGTGGCGGTGTTGACCGCCGACGACCTCGCCGTCAAGTTCGCCGGCGTCACCCGCGCCCATCTGCTGCTCGCGCAGAAGAGGGTGATCTTCTGCGGTCAACCGGTGGCCGTCGTGGTCGCAGAGACCGAGGCGGCTGCCGAGGACGGCGCGGTGGCGGTGACCGTCGACTATGAGGCGCTCCCGGCGTCGATCGACGTCGCGGCCGCGACCGTCCCGGGTGCGCCGCTCGTATGGCCGGGCGGCGTTCCAAAAACACTCAACCCGGATGACGCCGCGCACGGGACGGTGACTGCGGAGGTCAACCGGGACGAGAGCGGCGCCACGAACGTCACCGGCGAAGTCGACGTCACTCGCGGCGACGTCGTGCAGGGCTTCCACGACGCGGACCTGGTGCTGGAAACCACGTATCGCACGCAGATCGTGCACCAGGGCTATCTAGAACCCAACGCCTCCATTGCCCAGCCGGATCCCGTCACCGGCGGTATGACCCTCTACAGCTCCACGCAGGCGCAGTTTCTTGTGCGCGATAAAGTCTCGCAGATCTTGAACCTGCCGGTCAGCAAGGTGCGTGTGGTGACGCCGACCGTCGGCGGGGCGTTCGGCGGCAAGTTTGGGATCATCGATCCCCTGGTGGCCGCCGTCGCGTGGACGGTGAAGCGCCCAGTTCGCATGGTCCTGACGCGCTCAGAGGATTTTCTGCTCACCACCCCGGCTCCGCACATGGTGATGCGGATCAAGACCGGCATGAGCAAAGCCGGCGCGCTGACCGCGATCGAGGGCGAGATCCTGGTTGATAGCGGCACCCATCCCACAGCCCTTGCCGGTCTGGCGGCGCAGGTGTTCGCGACCTCCTACAAGGTTCCACACCTGCGCGTTCGCGCCGTCGGGGTCGTGACCCACAAGCCGGCGGTGGGATCGTATCGTGGGCCGGGGGGACCGCAGGCCACCTTTGCGCTCGAGTCGCAGATCGACGAGATGGCGCGCCGGTTGGGGCTCGACCCGCTGGCAGTGCGCCTCACGAACGCCGTTGACGAGGGTGACCTGATGACCGACGGCGCGCGGTATCCAGCGATCGGTCTCAAGACGTGTTTAGAACGCCTGGCGGCACACCCCATGTGGACACAGCGTCAGCGAACACCAGACGTGGGCTGCGCGGCGCAGGGGTCGGTGGCTGGCTCGGCACGATCATGCCGGCCTGCGCGACGTGCGCAATGGACGGAGACGGCACGCTGACCGTCAAGGTCGGCTCGACAGACATGACAGGCGCCCACACGACGATGGCGCTCATCGTGGCAGACGTCTTCGGCGTGTCTCCCGGAAAAGTGCGCATCGTCGCCACGGACACCGGCGCAGGCACGTTTGCCGGTCCCAGCGCCGGCAGCATGGTGACGCGCACGGTGGGCGCGGCCGTCTTGGCCGCCGCCCGGGCGGCGCGCAGGCAACTCGTCGACACCGCGGCCTCGATGCTCGAAGCCAACCCGGACGATCTCGTACTCGAGGACGGCCACGTGATCGTGCGGGGCGCGCCCGGCAGACGGCTCTCCTTTCAAGAGATCAGCACGCGGACGAGAAGCTACAAC
>CBRGMJ010000416.1:0-2360 GCA_967797525.1 uncultured bacterium
TACTGCTCGAACAGGGTCGCGTCGAGGAGGCGGAGTCCGTCTATCGCGCCGACCTCGGCCTCGACGGGACGCTGGGACGTGCCTGCCAGCACCCCGAAAACGTCTGGAGCCTGCATGGCTTCCACGAGTGCCTGACCGCCCCACATCAGCAGCAGCGACGACGCCAGCGGGACCACCAACACCGACATCCGCCATGGGTACAGCAGGGCCAACGCTGTATTCTTAGTGGCCATCTGCAGCAGGGTCCCGCCCGCGCCGACCGCCAAACCGATCCCGAGCAGCCACGCCATCGGCGTCCGTCTGAACGCGACCAACGCGGCCAGCACCACGGCAAGCTTTAAGTACGAGGTAAACCCTAACCAGGTTGAGGGGAGCGCATGCCGGGCCAACCGGAAGTGGACCAAAATTTCTCGTGCCTGCGCCCAGAGCTGCGAATCCGTGGGGCGAAACGACACGTACCCGTGGACGAGTACCGGAAGGATCGCGACGAACGCTATCGACCCGAAACCCGCCGCCTTCCCGATCCCCTCTCCCTTGCGGACGGTGATGATCATGTACGAGAGGGTCAAGACGCCTGCCGCGAGTGTGTAGGTTGGATTGAACGCGGCGGCGAGCGGCGGCAGGACGGCCGCCGCGACCCACCGCCCCCGCAGGAACCGGTGCACCGACAGCACCATGCACGCCCCAAACGCTCCCGGCTGGAACATTTCCCAGAGAATGCGTTGCGAGGCGACGCCGCCGATCAACTCTCGGGTCAGCGGCATCCCGAACAACCGTCGGGACACAAATGCCGCGATCGGTGAATGCAACGCAGTGAGCAGCGCCAGCGCTACGAGATATCGAGGCCGCGTCTTGTCGATCCCGAACATCGTGGACGCGATCCCCAGCAGCGCGTACGCGTAGATTCCCAGCACGACCACGTAGTAGACGTAGATGAGACGCAGGTCGAGAAACCGGTAGGTCGCCTGGACGAGCATACTGAAGAGCGGCCACGAGTCGGCGGATTTCGTGAGCCAGTCGTCCTTGATAAATCCGTATCCGGCGCGGGCAAGTCCGTACAAGAAGTACTCGTTCTGGGCCAGGAAGAACAGGGAGAACTGACTATACGCGACGCCAAAGACAAGGGTGACGATAAGGAATCGGAGCCACGTCGGTTCGGTGGGTGTGGCGGTGCCGCGTATCATGGACGCTCCTCAATGACTCAGTAGGCGGTGGGCGCCGGGCGCACTCCGGCCCAACATCGTCCCCGTAGAACGTATGCCCACGTGGCGCCGTGTTTCAGACCAGAGAGATGGTGGGCGGTACAGGTCTCGAACCTGTGACCTCATCCGTGTGAAGGATGCGCTCTACCACTGAGCTAACCGCCCACAGAGGGTATCCTCCATCATAACAAACGACCAGTCAAGGCAGACGTAGACGCATGCGTTCAGGTAGACGCACGTCGTCGCATGCGAAGATCTTGATCGGGCGCCGGGGCGGCCGATCCGGTCTGAGGTCGACCGCATCCATCTGGCGGACGTTGGTGCACAGCATCTCAGGGCTCAGACCCGGCTCCTCCGGGTCATCCTGGACGTATACCGCGTGCCACCCCTTCCACGCCTCCGGGCGCTGCCAGATGAGAAAGGCGCCGTAGAACGTCGTCACCGGGATCCGCTCGCGCACGCGGTAGGCGATGTGACTGGCGGCCTGGTAACGATCGGTCAGGATCAACGTCCGATCGGGGTGTGCCGCGGCCAGCCGCACCACCGTGTCGGTGAGGCGATCGTATTGACCGATTCCCATCCCGACCTGTGCCCTCCCCCAGGGCAGCAGCAACGCGGCCCCAAGAACCACCGACACCGCCGCGGTTGCGGCCGCGGCCCCCCACAGCAGCCTCGGCCGGGCGCGGACCCAGCCCGGCCACAGCGCGCCCAGCGCGATGGCCGCAGCGAGGTACGCGGGCGCCGGCCAGTGTGGCTTGGTCCGTGCCTGTGTCGCGGCGCCGACCATGACGACGAAGACGGGAAGGCTCATCCACGCCAGGTACCGCCAGACCAGACCCGTTCGCCGCAGCGTCGACACACAGGCCGCCCACAGGACCGGCGCCAGCGCGCCGTAGTACAGCACCTGGCCGCCCGCGAAAGCCGCGACGTTGATGAGCAGTGAACGCGGCGCCATCCACCGCTCGCGGTGCGTCGTGATGTAGACGAGTAGCCAGTGGTGCTGAAAGTTCCAGACCACGACGGGCGCGAAGAGCGCCGCGGCTATGACCGCGCCGGCATACACCCACCGGTCGCGCAAGACCCGCCGCCGCGCGCCAGTCGGCCCGATGCCGGTAGCCGCAGCGCCGGTCACACCGAGGATCAAACCCGCGGATGTCA
>CBRGMJ010000417.1:0-2349 GCA_967797525.1 uncultured bacterium
CCGTGAGGAAGAAGCGACGGGATGCAGCCTGAGACAAAGTACGCGAAGAGCGGCGGCGTCAACATCGCCTATCAGGTAGTTGGAAACGGCCCGTTCGACTTGGTGTACGTCATGGGCTGGGTCTCCAACCTCGACTACTTCTGGGAAGAGGCTCTGTTCGCGCGCTTTCTGAACCGCCTCGCGTCTTTCGCTCGTTTGATCTTGTTTGACAAACGGGGGACGGGCTTATCTGACCGCGTGCCCGACTCGGCGTTACCGACGCTGGAGCAGCGTATGGACGACGTGCGGGCCGTCATGGACGCCGCAGGTTCAGAGCGAGCCGCGCTCTTTGGGGTCTCTGAGGGTGGCCCAATGTCGGCGCTGTTTTCGGCAACATACCCAGAGCGCACCACCGCGCTGGTGATGTATGGAAGTTACGCGAGACGGCTGTGGTCTCCTGACTATCCCTGGGCGCCCACGCCCGAGCAGCGCCAACAATTCTTTGACCTGATCGAACATGGATGGGGCGGCGTCGTGGACGCTGCGACGCTGGCGCCGACTGTGGCGAAGGAGGAGCAGTTCAAGCAGTGGTGGGCGACCTACCTCCGCCGGAGCGCCAGCCCCGGCGCAGCGCTCGCTCTGGCCCACATGAACACTCAGATCGACATTCGCCACGTGCTGCCGTCGATCCGCGTACCGACGCTCGTCATGCACCGTACCGGTGATCTTGACATCGACGTTGGCGGCAGCCGGCATATGGCCCAGCGGATTCCTGGAGCCAAGTACGTGGAGTTACCCGGGAACGACCATCTGCCGTGGGTTGGCGATCAGGATGCCATCCTCGACGAGGTTGAAGAGTTTCTGACTGGGGTGCGACGCGGGCCCGAGCCGGATCGTGTCCTCGCCACGGTCCTATTCACCGACATCATCGGGTCGACGGAGCGGGCAGCGCAGATCGGCGACAGGCGGTGGCGAGGCCTGTTAGACGGCTATTATGCGCATGTCCGCCGGGAGCTCGGGCGGTTCCGCGGGCGCGAGATCGACACGGCCGGCGACGGGGTTCTTGCGACGTTCGATGGCCCTGCGAGGGCGATCCGGTGCGCGTGTGAGATTGGTCGAGCCGTGAAATCTCTTGGAATTGAGGTCCGCTCGGGGCTGCATACCGGTGAGATCGAGGTGATGGACACGAGCGTGGGTGGCATCGCCGTCCACATCGGCGCCCGAGTCGCGGCGCACGCCGGCGCCGGGGAAGTGCTGGTCTCCAGCACGGTCAAAGACCTCGTCGCGGGGTCGGGTATCCGCTTCGAGGATCGGGGCTCCCACACACTCAAAGGTGTTCCGGGCGAGTGGCGTCTGTTCTCGGCGGCGTGCTGAGCGCATGCACTCGGACTACGCGCGATCCGCCGTATACTACGACCTCATCTATGAGGCCGCCGGCAAGGACTACGCGCGCGAGTCCCAGCAGATCCACGGGCTCATTCAGCAGTACAAGCGAACCCCGGGGCGTGCGTTGCTCGACGTGGCCTGCGGAACGGGCGGGCACCTGACCTACCTGCGCGACCACTACGCCGTCGAGGGTCTCGATCTAAGCGCTGAAATGCTTGCCATTGCGCGCAAGAAACATCCCGACCTGGTCCTCCACCAGGCCGACATGACGTCCTTTGACCTCGGTCGCCAGTTCGACGTAGTTATCTGTCTCTTTTCTGCGATTGCCTATGCGCAAACCGTCGCGCTGCTGCGCCAAGCGTTGCGCACTATGGCGCGCCATCTTCGTCCCGGCGGCGTCCTGATCGCCGAGGCGTTTATCAGACCCGAGGACGTTATCCCCGACCATGTTGGTGCGGTCCTGGTCGATCAGTCGGATCTGAAGGTCGCGCGGGTGAACGTGAGCCGGGTCGCAGGCAGGGTGGTGTCCCTGGATTTTCACTATCTGGTCGCCACAGCCGGCGGCGTCGAACACTTTACCGAGCGGCATGACCTGGCGGTCTTCTCCGTCGATGAGTACCTGGACGCGTTCCGCGACGCGGGGCTCGAAGCGACGTTCGATCCGCAAGGGTTGATGGGCAGGGGGCTCTACGTCGGGCTGAAGTCGGTGTCGTGAGCGGTCACGCTGCGGTCTTTGGCCGGGCAACCAGCCAG
The DNA here is from genome assembly GCA_967797525.1 of uncultured bacterium. Classification (GTDB taxonomy): domain Bacteria; phylum Sysuimicrobiota; class Sysuimicrobiia; order Sysuimicrobiales; family Humicultoraceae; genus JBGPNN01. The sequence continues at coordinate 2,119 of CBRGMJ010000417.1, forward strand.
ATTCCCAGGAGGATGAGCAGGACCGGCCACCACGACGCCAGGGCCTTCAGGGGTCCGTCGGCCCTGGCCGCCTGCATCAGCCCGACCGTGACCAGGACTCCACCGGGGATGAGTGGCCACCAGCCGCCCTTTGCCCCGCCGCGGGCTCGGTCGATGACGTAGATGAGCAAGAAGCCCACGCCCAGCCCCAGCGGGACGGTCGCGCTCTCCGGGCCAAACCGGTCACGCAGC
>CBRGMJ010000418.1:0-2337 GCA_967797525.1 uncultured bacterium
GCTGATCAGCCGTTGCGCGGCTGTGAGGATGGGGCCGGCGCGCCTGTCGGTTGTCACGGGCTGCGCGCCCCCCGCCACAAGTACCGCCTCGTTCGCCAATCGCAGACCCAGCGCTTCGGCGCGATCGAACGTCCGACCCGACATCGGCAGACCCAACGCCGTGCGGTCGGCGGAGTGCCCGACGTTGATGTCCCCGCACGCGCCGTTGGCGAAGATCGCGAATCCCCCCAACGCCTGCTCGATCGCCTCGACGGTACACCCAACGAAGTCACGTGAGATGAGCAGGTTGTCCGGTCCCAGCACCGTGGGATGACAGGCATAGTGTACGACGTGGATCGGCGTCGCGCCCTCGCGATCGAGTCGGACAACCGTGAGCGTCGGATCGGTGGGCCCGTCCTGACGGCGGCGGTTGCGCCCGACGGTTGCCTCGCGTCCTACCCCCACCGCGAGCCTGGCCGGCGCCACGTCGCGCTGCGCGACCATCACCGCATCGGTGATCAGTCCGCTGACGGCGTTGACCCAGGTGGGATCGGGCGGCGCACTGTAGAGGGGGAACGTCGCGGGCGCGGCGTGCGTGTGGGTGGCCGCGATCATGATGGCGTGGATTGGAATCCCGGCGGCGGCCTCGATGCGCCGCCTCGTCGCGGCGACGAACGTCTCGTCAAGCTCACAGAGATCGCAGACCGCAAGCGCAAGACGCGTGGCGCCGTCCTCGATCACCACGGCCCGTGCGTAGAGATCGTCATGGACGCCCTGCGCCCCCGTTGTTCTGGCGGAGAACCCCGCCAGCGAGATTCCGAGCGGCGGTGTGATCGCCAGGCGGGCGCAGCCTGCGCGCATGACGGTCCGCTAGAGGAGCTCGAGACGGTGCCGCGCGACCTTCGCGACGGCCTGGTGGACATCGGCGGCGTCGGTCTCAGTGCCAAGCAGCACGTCTTGCGGGACCCAGACGCCCTCTTCCTCCCAGGCACGCGCTGTGTGCGGGAGACGGCCATTCGCCCCCGCCCGTAAGGACATCGCGCGGTCTCGAAACGCTTGCTGGATCGCCGGCATGGCGTGCAGCGGCGGGTACCCTGGCATCGCAGGGATGCCTTCGGCGATGAGCGCCTCGATGAAACGCGGCTTTGGCAAACCGCCAAACGAGGATGGTCGATACTTGAAGATGTACAGGAAGCGCGCGTGCCGCGTGACACCCGCTGGCCGCTCCAGCGGTTCAATACCGTCAACCTCCGGGAGGAGCGCGTCGAGGCGCGCGGCGTTTCTGTTGCGCAATTCGATCTGCCCATCCAGACGATCCATCTGAGCCAGCAACACCGCGGCTTGAAACTCGGTCATTCGGAGGTTCCACCCCAGGCGCTGGTGCTCGTACCACTCGCCGCCTGGCACGCGGCCGACATTCTGGAGCGACCACACCGTGTCCGCGTACACCGCAGTGTTGGTGACCACGGCGCCGCCCTCACCCGCGGTCAGCACCTTGGAAGATTGAAAGCTAAAGGTGCCGAGATCGCCGATGGCACCGACACGGCGACCGCGCCACTCCGCGCCGGCGGCCTGAGCCGCATCTTCTATCACGGCGAGGCCCCGGTCTCGGGCGAGCCGCGCGACCACATCCATGTCGGCCGGCGCGCCCGCCAGGTGCACCGGGATGATCGCGCGTGTGCGCGGGGAGAGCATCGCGGTCGCGCTCTCCTCGTCGATCGTGTATGTCGCCGGATCGATGTCGGCGAATACGGGGATCGCGCCGAGATGGAGCACCGCGCTGGCCGTCGCGATGAACGTATATGACGGCACGATGACCTCATCGCCGGGCCCGATGCCCGCGGCGCGGAGGGCCAGTTCGAGCGCCACCGTGCCGTTTGCACAGGTGGTGGCCCGCGCCGCCTGCTGGTAGGCGGCGAACCGGCGCTCAAATTCATCATTGAGACGCCCGGTGGTGCGCCCCCAGTGGCCGCTGCGCAGCGCCGCCACCACCGCGTGCTCTTCAGCCTCCCCGAACTGCGGCCAGGAGGGAAACGCACCCGATCGTACGGGCGTCCCGCCCAGGAGCGCCAGCGCGGACACGCTAGGCCCCGACACGCGGGACGGCGATCGCCGCCATCATCGCGTCCCACCGTTCCAGACAGATGATGCTCGCCTCGAGCCCGCCGGCAGAGAACGTGCTCCCGCTCGGCATGCGCGCGGCCTCCTCGCTCAGCGCGGCGCCGACCCGGTAGTGCGTCTCGAGCGACACACACCCCGTGTATCGATCGTCACGCAATCGCCGAAAGATGGCCGGGTAAGGGATCTCGCCGTCGCCCAGGGCCACGGCGTCTGCCGTTGTCGTGCTCGGATCGCGTC